>JAESQQ010000769.1 GCA_016765095.1 Planctomycetota bacterium
ACTCCGTAGTAGTTGTAGTGCCCCCGCAGCACCGATCGCAGCCACAAGCCGACCTCAGGGATCGGCCGGTGCATGCGGCGTCGGAGTTCGGCGTGGACCTCCTTGAGCTTGGCCGAGCGCTTCTTGGCACTGGTTCGCCGCTTGAGCGCGAAACGACCCTTATGACGGGTCGTGCCGCAGAAGTGGGTGAAACCAAGGAAACTGAACGTCCTCGGCCTGCCCTCTCCTCTTACGGTTGGCCGCCGCGAAGCGCCCGAACTCGATCAGGTGGGTCTTGTCCGGGTGGAGGGTGAGGTTGAATTCCCGGAGGCGTATCTCCAGGTCAACGCGAAACCGTTCCGCTTCCTCACGGTGTTGGAAGCCGACGACAAAGTCGTCGGCATACCGCACAACGATCACGTCGCCAGTGGCTCGGTGCCGTCGCCAGTGGTCGGCCCAAAGGTCGAACACATAGTGGAGGTAAATGTTCGCGAGGAGGGGGCTAATGCTCCCTCCCTGCGGGACACCTTCCTCGCTGGCTCTCCACACTCCGTCTTCCATTACGCCTGCATTCAGCCACTTCTTGAGGTGCCGAAGCATGCGCTTGTCCGCGATCCGGTGCTCGACGAACTTCATCAGCCATTCGTGGTCCAGGGTGTCGAAGAACCCTTGAATGTCTGCGTCCAGCACCCAGTTCACCTTCCGCTGGCTAATCCCGACCCAGAGAGCGTCCAGCGCATTGTGCTGGCTGCGTCCGGGTCGAAATCCATACGAGAAGCCCATGAACATTGGCTCGTAGACCGCGTTCAGGACCGCCACCGCCGCGCGCTGGACGACTTTGTCTTCCAACGCAGGTACGCCGATCGGTCTTGTCCGCCCGTCCCCTTTGGGTATCTCTACCCGCCGGACTGCCTTTGCTCGGTAGGCTCCCCGCTTCAGGCGTCCAGACAGGTCCTGGAGGTTCTCCTCCAGGCCCTCTCCGTAGCCCTCCCACGTCACGCCGTCGATTCCCGCTGCCGACTTCGGCTTCAGGCAGAAGTATGCCTCCCGCAGGTGTTCGACCTTGTAGACGTGGTGCCAGAGGCTCGTGAACTTCACCTCCTTGTCGCGTTCCGCGACCTGTCGTATCCGCCCGAGCGCGTTTCGCAGGGACTCCCGGTCCTGTGCCCGGCCCCTGTTTTGCCCGTTCGGATTCCCCTTGGCTGAACGCCTTAGCTCCCCCCCCTCCGCCGGCTGGGGCGCACCCCAGCCTTTGTTCGGGGAGTTCTTCGCTACTACGCGTCCATCTGACTCCCTGGGATCGTTCATCAGCGGCTTGTGCCTTCCGGCTTCCCGCCACGGACCACGGCACCCCGCCGTGGCCAATCCCAGGGCCTCCCAGTTCCCGTGCAGAGAGCTTCAGTTTGTGCACGAGTTCGTCGACCGCGCTGGGCCCCCGCTGGCCTCGCATTAGCGGCCGTCGGGATATTGCCTACCGCCTTTACCACGGCGTCGGCGCCCAAAACGAGCGTTTTTCGCGGTTCATTCACTCCTGCCCTCACTTCCCCCCACCAACGCTTGCAGTGGTCCCTCACGAGACCCCCGCCATGGCGTGGGGCCCAGGTGGGTCGCTACTCCTTCCTGGTAGAGCTCTCTCATCTCCTGCTCTCTGCCGACTACTGGCGCATCGGTAAACCCCGCCCCTACATTCACCCGTACCGGAACTTCTGGAGGGCAGCACTAGACTGCTTTGCCTTCGGAGGCGAAGCAGTCTAGAGCAGGCGACGGTTGATGTACTCGATCGCGTCGTAGTTGTAGTACCCCATGGCACCCGCTGCGATCAGGAGGGCCACGACCGTTCCGCCTCCGGTCCCGAAGGAGGCCAAGAGGGGCCAGGCCAGGATCACGGAGACGCCGGTGAACAGGCCCAAGAGCGTGAAGGTCGCGCTGTTGTTGCGCTTCTTGAGCACGGCTCTCACGACTTGAATCCCGCCCCAGGGAAGTCCACAGCTGATGAGGACCCAGAGGAGGAAGCGCAGCAGCCAGCTCGTCTGTCCGGCGTTGTGTTGGAGGTAGCGCAGATCGAGTCGACTCGTGATCTCGTCGCTGATGGGGCCGACTTCGGCCACGAACTTGTCCTCCCGCTTGCTCCACAGCTTGGCCTCGACCGAGACCTTCGCCCCGAATCCGTCCTCGTCAGGACCCTCGTGGAACTCCTTTATGTCAACGACGAGCACGCCGTCGAGGTCCGGGTAGTTGGCTGCGTCGAGCTCCTTGATCACGCCTTTGAGCTGCTCGAGGGTCGTGGGTTCGTTGATCGTCCCGTCCTTGCCCATCAGATACTTGTTGACGACGTTGCGGAGGGTCACCTTGTTGGCTTCTTGCTCGAGCCACTTCTCGATCGTTTTCCAATCCTGGATCTTGTAGCGCCCACTCTTGTGCACGGCCTCTTCGAGCCCTGCTTGAAACTCCTGCTCTGGGGTGCGAGAGGCTCCGCTGTTGAGGAGGATATAGACCGTCTCGACCTTGCGGTGCACGGGAACCTGCTCCCCGAACTCCTTGGTCACGCCATCGGTCAGGCGGCGCATCAGGGGTGTCATTTGCGGACCGGTTGGGCGCGTCAGCCAGAACGTGAGCCCGCCCACGACCGTGGAGAGGATCAGTGAGACGACGATGAACTTGATCGCGTTCTTGCTCATGGTCTAGCCTTCCTGAAGGGCGAACAGGTCTTGGACCTTGTCGCTGACACGGATCGTGAGCTTGGGCTCGGTTTGCCGGAACACGTCCCAGCAGAAGACCTTGTAGCCCGAGCGCGAGACGCCGAACACGAAGTCACCTGCGGCCTCAACCCAGCGGACTTCTTCGCGGGCCTGATACTCGCGAAACAAGTCGCTCTTGGGCTCGCAGACGGTGACCGTGAAGTCCTTGCTGCCGATGGCGAAGTAGGGCTGCCCCGCGATTTGAGTGTGTCGGAGCATGAAGATCGGGTTGTGCTTGATCACCCCGAACGACTCGGGCGAGTTGGGGTCGTCGAGTTGCCAGCGATAGAGCTTCCCGTTCCGATTTCCTGCCACGAGCTCGCCGTCTGCGACCACGAAACTCGTGATCGAGTCGTCGCTACCCTTGAAGCGGGTCGGAGTCTCACTCCCCGTAGCGAGGTCGATCTCGAAGACCTCGTTTCCAGCTGAGAAGTAGAGCATTCCGCGCAGAATCATGGCCCCGCGAACCGATCCCACGCCCTCGAGGACGCTCTCGCAGAGAAGCCGGCCGGGCCCGCCGTTCGCAGGCCACTCGATCAGCCCGATCTCGGAGTGGGTCGCAAAGAGCCGCTCGTCAAAGAAGGCGACGGCGTTCGCGCCGCCCTTGCCTTGGGGCTCTTTGGGGAACGTGAACTCGTTCTTGACCTCGCCGTTGATCCGATAGATCCCGCGCTGGGCGCCACAGAGCACGTACTCTTCCGCGCCGAGCATCTCGACTCGTACCGAGCGCAGATAGCCCAGCGCGCCGTCCTCGGTGTCATAGACTTCTTTGGGGACCTCCGGGTGAAGGTTCGTCTTGGGATCGAAGGCCAAGATCCGCTTGCCGACCACGCACAGGAGGCGTCGGGTCGTGGTGTCGCCCTCGCGGTGTTGGAGCTCTCCGCCCGTCAGGTTGGACAGCTTCGCCTGCAGCTCGTTGAGCCGCTGCTCGACGACGGACTCCATCTCGGAGACCTTGAGCTTGGCCCGCTGCTCGGGCGTCATGTCCTTCTCGATCAACTCGCGAATCAGCGTGGCGCGCTGTTCGTCGTCGTCGAGCATCATGATCAGGGCCTAGCGGTCGTCGTCGCCCATCCGACTCCGCAGCTCCTCGTAGCGGGCCAGCCGCTTCTCCTTGCGGTTCCGATCGGCCTCGTCCTTGAGCTCGATGTCGGCCAGGAGCGCGTTGCGAGCGAGCTGCTTGCGGAGGTCTTGCAGCTCTCGCTCCCGACCCACGGCCTCGGCCTCGGCGTCGGCCGCGACGTCAGCTTGACGGCGCGAGTCCCATTCGCTCGACTTGAACTTCGGGTGGCGGAGGTCGCTCATCTCGAGCCCGGTCTCGAAGCAGGGCTTCTGCAGCTCCTTGCGGAGATGCGTGTCGAGGGCCGCGCGCTGGTCCTTCTCGGCCAGGGTCTTGGCCGGGCGCTCGCTCGCGAAGAATCGGAGCGCGTCTTGGAGGTAGGGCAAGAAGTGAGCCCGAATCTCGGCCACGCTCGCTTGGCCCTCGCTGAGGCAAGTCTGCTCGAGCTGACCGAGGTCGAGGGCCTTGTCACGGGTCTCGAGGAC
Organism: Planctomycetota bacterium; assembly: GCA_016765095.1. Lineage (GTDB taxonomy): Bacteria > Planctomycetota > J058 > J058 > J058 > NORP233. Next base: position 4,263 of record JAESQQ010000769.1, read on the forward strand.
CAGCTCCAACGAGGCCTCGAAGCGAAGCCCGTCTTCGCTCCGACCCGACTCGAGGGTCGCGTCTAGGGTCAGGCCCTCTCGGACCAGAACTCCGCGGGCGATCTCGCTCGTCTCCTCGCCGGCCTTGAGGACTGTGATCCCGTCGTCGTCGTCGTAGACGAGGGCCAAGCAGTCCGCTGGGACGACGAGCTTTTTGCTCAGCATCCCCGGCAGGTCAGCCCGATCGAAGGCCACAGCAAACTGCGCTGCGTCTTCGCTGAAGCTCTCCAGCTTGCTCATAGAACTCCTCCTGGACGGTCTGGGGTCATCGCGCTCATTCGGCGCCTCCCCAGTTCGAGTCTCGATACTCGATAAACTTCTCGAGGTCTTCGGTGCTGACCGAGGGACGAGTCTCTCGGATCGCGCCCAAGAGATCCTCCATCCCAATCGGGGGATCCTCCTTGGGAGTCCCCCCTTGGCGGGCCTTGACTGCCTTTAGGAAGCAGTCTGCGGCCGCTCGTTCGCAAATGTTTTTCACATCGGCGCCCGAATAGCTAATCGTCTTCTCAGCCAAGACGTCGAGGTCGACGTCGTCGTGGAGGGGACGGCCGTCTAGGTTCAGCTCCAGGATCTTGCGACGGGCTGGCGTGTCGGGAAGCCCGACGTAGACCTTCTCGTCGAAGCGCCCAGGCCGCAGGACCGCTGGATCCAGGGCCCACGGCTCGTTGGTCGCGCCTATGAACAGGAGGGGGTTTTCGTCCGACGTTCCAAAGCCCTCGAGCTCGGCCAGGATCTGGGGGACGAGGCGCTTCATGATCGGTGAGCCTGACTCCCCTCGTCGAGAGGGGATCAGGGCCTCGATCTCGTCTATGAAAATGATCGAGCGCTCGTGGCTGCGGGCAGTCTTGAACAGGGCCTCAATGTTCTGCTCCGAGTCGCCGACCCACTTGCTCATGATCTCAGACGGCTTGACCGTGAAGAACGCGGCGTCGATTTCGCCGGCCACAGCGCGCGCCATCATGGTCTTGCCCGTGCCGGGTGGGCCCCAAAGGAGGATCCCTCCGCCGCGGCGAATCTTGTAGCGAGCTGCGGCCTCTGGGTGAGAGAAGGGGTAAATCATCTTGAGGCGGATGTCCTCTTTGACGTCTTCGAGCCCGGCTATGTCGCTAAACGAGAGCGTCGGGCGCTCGACGGGGATGAAGTCCTTGGCGTCGTCCTTCCCCTCCTTGACGCGGCGTCCGCCTCCACCTCCACCTCCACCTCCACCTCCACCGCCGCCGCTTCCCCCTCCACTCCCAGCGCTGGCGGGGTTGGGGAGGTCTGCTGCGTCCTCAGGCAGCGACTCGAACCAGTCGAGGAGCTTCTCGGCGTTGCGCTCACGAGCCTCTCGGATCGTGGGTGAACTCGCGGCCTCGGTGAAGCTCAGCCAGGCGTCTATGGCGTAGCCGAGGTTCCGGCGGAGCCGGATCAAATCGCCCGCCTTTTCGGCCTCGTCAACTAGATCGAGGTAGCGGTCGAAGGACTTCTTGTAGCTTTCAGCCCGCGATTCGAGTGTCTTCTTCTTGGCCAAGGCTACTCCTTGTTCCGATTGCGCTCGAAGCGCGCGCGGAGCGAGTCGAGTCGGCTGTCGACCGTTTCGTCCATGGACTCGGTCTCCTCGGCCACGATCTGCTCGTCGATCATTCGATCGATCTCTTCGTCGCTGACGAGGTCGTCGGACTGGGCGCCCTCCATGTTGCCCATTGAGTCGTTGGTCTGCTCCATCATGATTTCCATCATCTGTTGCATCGACTCGCTCTGAGAGACCGCCTTCTCGACGTTCTTGTGCACCTGAGCCAGGTTGACCGAGCCGTAGCTCTCGGCGATCGCCTCGGACACCGACTCGAGCGAACGCGCGAACTCGGCCTGGGCCTCGGCTTGACCCTTGAGCTGCTTGAACACCTCAAGGTTGAGGAGCTGGCGCTCCATCATCCGGCGCGAGTAGGCAGTCCGCTTGAGGTTGGCTTTGATCACCTTGAGCATCATGTCGTCGCCGAGTTGGCGGGCGCGCTTGGCCTTCTTGATGAAGTCGCCCTCCTCCTTCTCGAAGGTCCGAATCTGCTTCTTGATCCGGCTGAGACCCTTGCGGATCTCCATGTCGCGCTCGATGCGCCGCTCGTCACTGCTCTTGAACAGACTCATTTAGGCCTCCGCGGCGTCGCGCCAGTCGGTGTAGCGTTCCATGTCTTCTTTGCTCGTCACCGGCTGGACTTGCGCCCGCGCCCGCTCGAAGTCCTCGTAGGTCAAAGGCCGGACCTTGATCTGGTATCCGCGCACGGCGTCGAGGCCCTGATCGACCAACTTCGGCAGCTCCGAGTTGGCCTCGGCGACCATTCTGTTGGTGACTTCCTTGGCGAGCGACTCGAGCTCTCGGCCCGAAAGGCCCTCGGTCATGTCGATCACGTCCGCGAGGTCGAACTCAAGCTCGAAGCCCTTCTTGGTCAAGTGGATCTCGAGGATCGCTCGCCGGGTGACTGGATCTGGGAGCGGAATCAGGATCTTCTTGTCGAAGCGCGAGAGGACGGCCGGATCGAGGTCCCAGGGACGGTTGGTGGCCGCGATCGTGAGCACGTAGATATCGTCGCGGCCCTTCTCGGAGAGCCCGTCGAGTTCGCTCAGGATCGTCGAGAGGATCCGGCGCTCGGTGCCGGTGTCCCCGTCGTTGCGCGAACCGCAGAGCGCCTCGAACTCGTCGAGGAACACCACCGCAGGCGACATGTCCCGCGCGGTCCCGTAGAGCTCACTCACGATCTTGGTCGACTCGCCGAAGAACTTCGACATCACCGAGCTGACCTTGACGTTGAAGAACACCGCCGGCTCCTCAGACGAGGTCTTGAGGGCGCGAGAGGTCGCCGCCGCCAGGAGCGTCTTGCCCGTGCCGGGGGGGCCGTAGAAGAGAATGTTCCGCCAGCCGGCCAGCTGAATGCCCTCGGGCATTTGGGCGAGGGAGACGGCGAGCGCGTACTTGATCTCGCGCTTGGTCTCCTCGAGGCCGCCGATCTTGTCCCACGTGATGTTGCTGTGGTGCAGCAATCCGGTCACGACGCTCTTGACTTCGTCGGCGTCCTTGTCGCTCTTGCTGCCCTTTTCGCCGCGGGGACGCGCCTTGGTCGCGGTCGCGACGCCGCCGCCGCCGCCCTCGGCCTTGGGCACGTCGCCTGACTTGAGCGCTTTGGAGTGCTCGCGGTACCGAAGCGCCTTGGACTTGCGGACGCCCTCGATCTTGCGCGAAGGCGCGGACTCCGCGTGGCGTTCTAGGAGCGCCGCCGCGCGCTCATAGCAGCTCGCGGCCGCGGAGTCGCGGCTGGCCTCGTAGTGCTCCTTGGCCTCGGTCTCGAGAGCCAGGATCACCTTGGCGCGTTCGTTGTTTAAGTCAGCGCTGGCCACCGATTACATCTCCTGAGCGGCTTCACCGGCCGTCTCTCGGTCCATTCGCTCCTCGAGAGCGTGCTGACGCTGGAGCGCGATCTCCGAATCGCCACCCTCCTCGGCCGCTATGATCTCGTCGAGCTCGGCCAGGAGCGCATCCTTCTCCGGGTCCTCGTCGTCCAGCATCAACTCGTTGTCCTCGAGCTCCATGCTGATGTCGTCGAGGGTCGAGTTGAGGGCGTCGAGGTAGGCCTCCTCGTCGACGGCGGAGCCGCGAAGCTTCTCGTCGAGGCCGCTGATTTGAACCCGCTGCATGAGGTCTCGGACCTTGCCGCGGCTGCTCGTCTTCTCGAGCCGCTCCAGGCCTCGCACGTAGCGCTTGAGCCCGATCGCCTCGAGGTTGAGGATCTTGCTCTCACGCCTGGCGTAGGCCTGATCCATCTTCATTTGCTGGAGGTCTTCGTAGAGAAAGTCGACCTCCTCTCGGTTGTTGTCTCGCCGGGCTCCCTTGAGGCGACTAAGAACGTCGCCCCGCTTGTTGCTGAGCTTCCGGATCTCCATCTGCTTCTTACGACGCTCACGCTCGACGCCACGTAGCGCGACCTTGAGGTCTCGCGAGGTGACATCCTTGTCACTGTCGTTGAACAGTTTGTCGAAGATTCCCACGCCGCCTCCTTACTCGAGCAAGAGCTCGTCTTCGTCTTCAATATCGTCCATGGCCGCCAACTCGGCTTCCATTTGGGCCAGCTCTTGGTCGAGGCTCCGACGCCGTCGCACTGAAGCTGACTCCCCTGATTCGGTTTTGGGGGCCTCGGGGGCCTCGGTCTTGGGGGCCTCGGTCTTGGGGGCCTCGGTTTCGGGGGCCCCGGTCTTTGGGGCCTCCTCGGTTTCGGGGGCTTCCTTCCCTGTGGCCTCCGCCTCCGTCGCCTCTTCGGCGGGCGGTTCGTCCTCGCCCATTTCGGCCAGGATCTCCGCTTCGAGGGCGGCGAGCTCGGCCTGCTCGGCGGAGTCTTCGTAGACGCCCTCCAAGCCAGCCGCGGCCCGGGCGGTCGCCATCAAGTCGCGGTGCTTGTCGAGGGCCTCGTCGTAGTCCGCCGAGAGCTCCTCGATCTGCCCTTGGCTGACCTTCTTGAGCTCCATGGCCTGCATCTCGGAGATTCGATCGAAGAGGCCGAGGTGGAGGTCAATGTTGTCCTGGTGGATTCGGTGCCGCTTCTCGAGGCTGTCCATCCGACGGCGGAGGCGCTTGATCTCGCGGAGGGTGTTCAGCTTCTCGCGCTGGGAGGCCTCGCCGGTCCGAATCTTGTCCTTGAGATTGGTCTCGTTCTGGGCGAGCTGGTTGATCTCCCGCTCAATGTTTCGAGCCTCGACCTCGTTCTCGGTCACGATGTCGTCGAGCCCGGTTCGGAGCGCCGCGACGTCGGCCACGCCAGAGAGCAGCAGTCGGGTCTCCTCAGGGAGAGCCTGCTTGCCGAACATGCCTTTGATTTTCTCGAGGAGGCTCACAGGCGGCTCCTCTTGAGGATTTCACGTCCGCCCCGGTCAAGGAGCGTCAGTTCGCTGTCCGCATCCAAAAGTTGGTCGATGGCGTCTTGAACAAGGCTGCGTGGCACGTCGAGATCCTCGCACAGGTTGGAAATGATGACGAACTCACCCTTCGGGCGGACTTGGTGCTCGATTTTGATCCGGACACGCTCCACTTTTTCCTCCTCGGTCTCGGGGTCGAACACGACCTCGACGCCACCCCAGCGATCGTCGGGGACGAGGTGGACCCGCCAGCTGCCCTCTCCCTGACTCTCGACGAGGCAGGCGAGGAGGTTGGGCCGGGTGGGGATTTGCTCGGTTCCCGTGAGGTCCCAGCCGCTGGTCGAGAGGATCCCCACGTAGTGGAACACCCCCTCTTTCAAGTCGAGCTCTTCGACCGCTCGCTTGGCCTCCAGCGCGCCGAGTCGCTTGTTGGACCAGCGCTGGCGAAGGTAGTCCTCGACGGGGGACAGGACGACGGCGCGCACGACGACCTTGAGGTCTCCGCGCCCGAAGAGCCCGCGCTGGAACACGCGAAACTCGCGGACTTCACCCAGCGGAAGCGAGTCGAGCAGAGCCCGGTCGTAGATTCGCATCGACTTCATGGTGTCGACGACTTCGCTGCTGCGATCGTCCTTGTCGTAGGCGTGCTCGCGAGGGCCGGCTTTATAGCCCTTGCCGTCGATCGGGCAGTGGACTCGGCCGAGGCGCTCGAACTTGACCTTGAAGCGCTGGGCGAAGGCGATCTCCTTTGCGCGCGCCATTCGAATCGTGACCGCGTCGCTCGGGATGCTGGTCGGTGTGAGGGCTGTCGCGCTCTCGCTCGCAGGCTTGCTGGGATCCTCCAAGCTGGGCCGGGCCGCTACGGTAGGTGTGGCCGAGGTTCCATAGCCCTGCGAGGCGAGGACTTCGCTGAACTCGGGGGCCTGGTAGTCCTCTCCGTCGAGCTTTCCTTGCTCTTGAAAGAGCTCGACCAAGGTGCTCAGCCTGAGTTCGCTGGCTTGGAGGCTTTGACCGCTCTTGCCAGATACGAGCTTGCCGGTCAGGAGGGCGAAGAAGGCGTCCTGGAGGGCTGCCCGCTCAACGAGCTGGAGCTCCTCGCTCTTGGTCACGTCTTCGTAGAGGACCGAGAGCTTGTCGGCGAGGATCTCCGGCGACTCGCTCATGGTCTGCAAGATCTGACGAATCTCGGTCAAAGAGCGGTTGAAGCGGGTCTTCATGAGGTGGATCGAGAGCAGAACGTTGAGGATCCACTCCTCCTCGTAGACAGGCGTCTTCCCGACTTTCCGAGGAGCTGGGAGGATCCCCTCGTCGACGTAGAAGCGCAGCGTCCGAACGCTCATGCCGAACCCAAGCTCTCGCGACTTGCGCTCGATCTCGGGGTAGCCAATGAATCGACTCTGCTCCTCTTGGAGGATCTTGCCGATCGAGCGCAGTCGATGATGGTCGGCTGAACCTGACATGCGTCTCCTTTCGTCTTCCACGGTGGCCAGGACTCTGCTCGCTACCATTAGCGAACCGTCGTCGCGGGCCTTATCTGAGGATCCCCACCCAAGTGGGGAGGCGGGATTGAAATTACCCCTAAGTCCTTCTGACAGTTGTGACAGTTCTGCCAGTTGGGGATCGGAGCAGCCTAGGGGAGCACGGGCTGGCTGTCAATGGGTTGGCCGCGGAGTGTCGGTGGCTGGCCTATGTTGATTCTTGTTGGGCAAGGAGATAGCCTGCCCTTTCCAAATTCGGGCGCGGTTTCCGCACTCCGATTTGGGTCGTGGGCTGTTCGAACTCGACACCCACGTCCTCAGTCAGCGCCCAGATTCGGGTCTTCGCAGCCAAGGCTGCTTCCCGAGATCTGGCGGCACCGCGAAGCGAAAGGTGGCATGCAAGATCCCAAGCTCCAGCTCGGTGATTACGGCCTCCTAAAGCGCCTGGGCGATGGCACCTTTGGAGGCAGCTACGTGGTCCGCGAAGGCCGCCGCAGCCAAGTCTTGCTCAAGATCCTTCCAGGCGTCCCGCTGACCGACGACGTCGAGCCCCGGCTCGAGCAGCTTCGTCATGACCTCGCCACGCTCGCGCTCGATCACCCCAACGTGGTCAGCTACCGCGACGCTGGATTCGCCGCAGAGACCCCCCAGCGCCGCGAGGGTGGCGGGCTGTTCGTCGTCCGCGAGCTCGTCGAGGGACCCGACATTTATCGCTTCAGCGCGCGAGCGGCCTGGGCCACCATCATGGAGGTCGTCGTCTCTCTCCTGCGGGGACTCGAAGCCCTCCACGGACGAGGCCTTCTTCACGGCAACTTGATCGCGAACAACGTCATTGTGTTCGGGACCGGCCCGCGCAAGTCGGTCCGACTCCTCGACGCGGGCCTCGCCCTCGACGTGGCCGAGACTCGCGCCTGGGTCGGCACCTCCCACGCCCCCGAGGTCCTCGCGGGCGGCCCCCCCGATCGTCGCTCGGATCTCTACGACCTAGGCGTGCTCTTGTTCCACGCCGCGACGCGGATGCCCCTCTTCGTCGAGCACGAGAGCCCCGGCGCACTTCGGCAGGCACATCTCGGGATCGCTCCCCCGACCGCGCGCAGCGTCAAGCGCTCGGTGCCCGTTGCTATGGACGAGTTGATCGCCTCGTTGTTGCGAAAGGACCCCGCAGGGCGTCCGCCGAGCGCCAACGCCGTGATCCGCGAGCTCAACCGCCGGGCCAACAAGCGCTTCTCGACCGAGACCCGTGACAACTTCCTCGGGGCCCCGCTCCGCCCTCGCCTTCAGGGTCGGGGAGATCTGCTCCGAGAACTCCAAGCCCCCGATCACGCCCCGGTGACCATCCTCAGCGCCGATCCCGGCGCCGGGCGGACGCGGATGCTCCAGGCCTTTGGGCGCTGCGCGAGCCAAGCGCACTACGTGCAAGCGGACGAACCGACCTTGGCAGGCGTCCTTCATTCCGTGTGCGCGCTCGGCGAGGAGGATTCGCTCTCGACCCGCGAGATCACTTCACTCGTCCGCGAAGGACCTTTCCTGGCGCGTCTCGTCCCGGAGCTCCTCGAGGAGGTCCAGCCTGCGAAGCTGCTCCCCGCCGCGCGCGAGCGGCAGCGGGTGCTCGAGGCTAGCCTCCGCGTGTTGCGGGCTCACGGCAACGAGCGTCCCCTCTGGCTTGGGATCGACGACCTCCAGCGCGCGGACTCCCTCCTCCTCGATACGCTCCGGCTCTTGGCCCACGACACCGTCAGCGCGAACGCGGACGAGTCGGACGAGGTCCCGGCAGCGCTCGGGGGCGACGGTCGCGGGCTCGGCGACGCCGGCAGGCTCGGCGAGGCGCAGAGTTGGCCGCTTCAAGCGGGGCCCCGCGCGGGCCAAGTCCGAGTCGTCGCGACTTTGTTGCCTGACGAAGTCTTCGGACACGGTGCTGAGACGTCGTTTCGAGCGCTGCTCGCCGGAGCGGGGGTCAGGGAAGTGCCCCTCGAGCCCCTCAGCGCCGAAGACCAAGCCCTCGCGATAGCCGCCGCGATCGGTCGAGACTCGGGCGAGGCGCGCCCCCTCAGCGACGCCCTCGCCGATGCCGAGCTCAGCTCGATCGGATCCGCCCTCGATTTGGTCGCCGAGCTCGGTCGGACCGGCGCCTTGCCTCCGCCAGACGGAGCGTGGTTCATGGACGAGGCGCGGGTCCAGGCGGCCCTGGCGGAGCCCGCGGGCTCGGTCGCTCGGCAACTCGAGAGCCTCTCGCCGAGCGCCCGTCGCTTGGCCCATGCCCTGGCCCTCCTCGGTGGTTCGGGGAGTGTGGCCCACCTCTCAGGTGGCGCCGGAGCCGGAGGGAGCGGGTTCGGAGGGCGGTTTGGAGCCCTCGGTGCCGCGCGCGAGCTAGAGCGAGCGGGCCTCCTGGCGCCGCTCTGTTCTCACGCCCACAGAGACCACGAGGGGCCCGGCTCCCTCGAGCGCCTCGAGCTCGCAGGGGCTCGGATTCAAGAGGCCGTTCAGGCCGTGATGTCGCTTGAGGAAACCGACGCGTTGCACGAGGTTCTTGGCCGAGCAGCTCCTAACCTCACCCTGGCGGCGACGCATCTCTTGCGTTCGACGCAGCCTCGCTCGGGTGTCGGGCGGGCCCTCCTGGCCGCCGAAGCCGCCGCCCAGCGCAACGAGCCCGACGCTATGTGCCGACTCCTCGAGCCGGCCCAGCGCGCGCTCGAAGGCCCCGGCGAGGGAGACCTCGAGTTGCCCGAGGCGCTGCGGACCCACCTAGCGGGGGACCCCCACGCGCTCTGCGAGCGGCTCCTCGGCGACGCCCTGCTCGCCC
>JAESQQ010000770.1 GCA_016765095.1 Planctomycetota bacterium
GGAGGCTGGTCGAGACGGGGGCTCGCCCGAGGGACCGGGGGGGCACGGAGCGGCTCTGTGAGGCGATCTGGGCGGCTGGTTTTCGGCGAGCGATCACGTTGAAGCAGGCTGAGCAGGGCTACGTCAGCTTGGTCGAGCTCGACGTCGACCTAGACGGAGTTCACTACTCCTACGAGGGACTGATTCCGCGGGCGAGCACCTCGAGCCCGCCCGCCTCTCAGTATCTCCACCTGCGTGTAGGCCTCCGCTTGCGCGCCTCTGCGGACACGGATCGCGCCTACGAGCACCTTCGCCGACTCGGGAGAGACAAGCGATTGGGTCCGACGACGCGGGCTCGCGCGTTGAGCCTTGGCCTTCGCTCGGCCCCGCTGACTCAGCGCCTGGCCATGATCGAGGAGGCGCTCGCGCTTGACCCCAAGAGCGCGCATGTGCGCCTCGCCCACGCGCACACCCTGCTGGTGGCGGGCCGTGCGGGCCCTGGGCTCGCGAAGTTGTCGCCTGCTTGGAAGGAGTGGAGGGCGCTCTACGGCGATCGGCGCGCGAGCGAAATCGAAGAGAGTGTGCTCCTCAATCGCAGCCTGCGCATGCTGCTGAAGAACGGACTCGTCGAGGAGGCTCGGAGTCTCCTGCGGCGATCGGTCACTTGCAGGGATCACCTCCCAATCGGGCACGCGCCCCGCACGGGGCTCCTCTCACGCTTCGACCCCCAGCGAGGATTCAGCTCCGCTTGGGATCAAGCCTGGCTCGAGACCGGCGCGCCGGGCCAACGCTGAGACCGATCCCACGACAGGCCTCCCTCGGGCCAGGGTCGAGTGCTACAACCAATCCACTTCCGGGCGGGCCGTATCCGTCCGGGTCACATGCGAGACGGCTGTATCCGTCACGCGCCACCAGCGAGAGGTTCCTCATGATTGAGGTCAAGCTGCCCGACGGCAGTGTGCGCGAGCTCGAAGAGGGCAGCAGCGCGAAGGATCTGGCGGCCCAAATTGGGCCTGGGCTCTTGAGGGCGTCGGTCGCGGCGCGAGTCAACGGCGAGGTCGTGGACCTCAGCAAGCCCCTCCCGGCCGGCGCAGACGTTGCGATCCTGACCAAGAAGAACGACGACCCCGTCGCGCTTGAGGTTCTGCGTCACTCGGCGGCCCACCTGATGGCCGACGCGATCCTGCGCGTCTTCCCCGGCGCCCAGCTCACGATCGGGCCCGCCATTGAGAACGGCTTCTACTACGACATTCACTACCCCACGGGGCGGATCTCTCACGAGGACTTCCCCAAGATCGAAGCCGAAATGAAGCAGATCGCGAAGGCGGCTCACGCCTTCGAGCGCTGCGAAGCGGCCGACAAGAACGACCCTGTCTTTCGCCGCTACGAGGCGATCGACGGGGGCGAGAACCCCTTCAAGGCCGAGCTCACCGACCAGATCCTCGAGCGGGGCGAAGCGCTGAGCTTCTACCGTCACGGCGACTTCGTCGACCTCTGTCGGGGGCCTCACGTGCCCGACACGGGCTGGCTCAAGCACGTCAAGCTGACCAACGTCTCGGGCGCCTATTGGCGCGGCGACTCAGCTCGCGAGCAGCTTCAGCGCGTCTATGGGACGGCGTTCTTCGACAAGAAGGCGCTCAAGCAATACCTCTACATGCTGGAGGAGGCCAAGAAGCGAGACCACCGCGTGCTCGGCGAGAAGCTCGACTTGTTCCGGTTTGAGGAGGAGGCGCCGGGGTTCCCCTTCTTCCTCCCCAAGGGCACGGTCCTGTTCAACCTGCTCCAGGACTTCATGCGCCAGCTGCTTCGTCGGCGGGGGTATCACGAGGTCAAGACGCCGCTCGTGCTCTCCGAGCAGATGTGGCACACGAGCGGTCACTACGCGAACTACATGGAGAACATGTTCTTCACCAAGCTCAAGCTTCGCGACGCCAAGGACCCCGAGAAGATCCGCGACAACGTCGAGGAGGACCGGCCGACGGCGCTCAAGCCCATGAACTGCCCGGGGCACCTCCTGATCTATCGGAGTCGGCTCCACAGCCACAACGAGTTCCCGCTCCGCTACGCCGAAATGGGCCTCGTTCACCGGCGCGAGCTCTCGGGTACGCGCCACGGGCTGTTCCGAGTTCAGGCCTTCACCCAAGACGACGCGCACCACTTCTGCACGCCGAGTCAGATCGGGGACGAGGTCAAAATGCTGATCTCGTTCTTCGAGGAGGTCTATCAGGCCTTTGGCCTCAGCGACGTTCGCCTCGAGCTCTCGACCCGGCCCGAGAAACGGGTCGGCTCCGACGAAGTCTGGGACACGGCCGAGTCTGCCCTTAAGTCCGCTCTGGACGAGGCGGGGGTCGATTACCAAGTCAACCCGGGCGACGGCGCCTTCTACGGGCCCAAGATCGATTTCCACATTCGCGACGTGCTCCAGCGCTCGTGGCAGTGCGGGACGATCCAGCTCGACTTCTCAATGCCGGAGCGGTTCGGGCTGACCTACGTCGGGGCTGACGGCCAGAAGCACACGCCAGTCATGCTCCACCGGGCCTGCTACGGGAGCCTAGAGCGCTTCCTCGGGATCGTGATCGAGAACTACGCCGGCGACTTCCCGCTCTGGCTCGCGCCGGTTCAAGTCGACGTCCTCTCGATCAGCGAGCGCTTCGCGGACTACTCGAAGCAGGTTCGCGATCAGCTCCTCGACGCGGGGATTCGCGCCGACGCGAACCTCAAGGACGATCGGATCGGCTACAAGATTCGCCAGTCCAGCCTCCAGAAGGTTCCCTACGCGTTCGTGATCGGAGAGAAGGAGGCGGAGAATGGGACGGTCAACGTGCGTGCTCGTGACGGCAGCGAACCGAGCGAAATGACCCTCGCGGCCTTCCTGGAGTTGGTCGCACCGGCGCTCGTTCCTGGCGCCCAGCCGCCCGCTTCCGGGCCCGCCGCCGAAGTCTCGCCGACGGCCGAGCCGGAGGCCGCAGCCCAGTAACGAGGCAGTGTTGCGGGCGTCCGCCGCCCCGACTCTAGGCTAGACGGGGCGGCTGGATTCCCGTATACCAACCCCAACCAGAGGAGCGTCGGTGATTAGCGCTGAAGAGATCGTGTCCCGTATTCAAGGCGGTATCGAGGGAGCCAAGGCCGAGGTGACCGACATTGGCGGCGGAAACCACTGGAGCGCTCGCGTCGTCGCGACCAGCTTTGAGGGCGTGTCCCTCGTCAAGCGCCACCAAATGGTCTACGCGACGGTCAAGGACAAGATGCTCCCCCACGACGAGTCGATCCACGCTCTCCAACTCAAGACCCTGACCCCTGCCGAGGCCGAGAAGTAGAGCGCGAGGCCGCGAGGCCACGCGATCAGCTCAGCCCCTAAGGGACCTGCGAAAGGAGCGGACATGAGCCGCGAAGAAATGCTTGAGGACGTCAAGTCCCTGATCAATGAGAACAAGATCATGCTCTTCATGAAGGGCACCGCGGCTGCGCCAATGTGCGGATTCAGCGCCGCGACGATCGAGGTCCTCAAGAAGTTCGACAAGCCCTTTGGTGACAAGAACGTGCTCGAGAACCCTGAGTATCGCTTCGTCCTGAGCGAGCACAGCAACTGGCCCACGATCCCCCAGCTCTTCGTGAACGGCGAGTTCGTCGGGGGCTGCGACATTGTTCACGACCTCTACAAGAGCGGTGAGCTGAAGCAACTCGTGGAAAAGGCCTTCGCAGAAGTCGCTGGGCAGTAGACCGCGGGCGTGCGCCTGATCACGATCGGCGTCAGCCACTACTGCGAGAAGGCCCGCTGGGCGCTCGAGCGGCTCGCCTTGCCGTATCGCGAGGAGCGCTATCCGCCCTTGATCCACGTCGCGGCCTGCCTTAGCGCGGGCGGGGGGCGAACGGCCCCGGTCCTGTGTGACCAAGGTCGCGCCTACGCGGACTCGAGCGACATTCTGGCGCACCTCGACCGCCGGGCGGCTCCGGCGGAGCGGCTCTACCCGTCGGACCCCGTCGCGAGGGCCGAAGTCGAGCGCCTCGAGGATCGCTTTGACGAGGTCTTGGGCCCCCACGTTCGCCGCTACCTTTACGGCCACATTCTGGGCGAGCGCTTCGCGGACGATCTGCTCTGCCTTGACGTCTCGCCGAGCTCGAACCGCGCGTATCGCTGGGGCCGCCCCTTGGTTCACGGGCTGATGCGCAAGGCCATGGCGATTTCGCCTGCGTCGACGGAGCGCTCGCGGAACAAGTGCTGGGACGTGTTCGACGAGGTCGCCGAGATCCTCGCGGACGGGCGGACCTACCTCTCAGGGGGCAGGTTCAGCGCCGCAGACCTGACCTTTGCCGCGCTGGGTGCTGCCCTGGTGACGCCGCCGCGAGGGTATGGAGTTCGGCTCCCCAGCCTGGCGGAGTTGCCACCGGCGCTTGCTGAGGAGTCTCGTCGCTTTCAGGTCCACCCCGCGGGCGAGTTCATTCTCCGGCTCTATGCAGAAGACCGCCCTTGCTCGCAGGCTTGATCCGAGCGGGGCGACCCAGCTAGGCTTCGTCTCGCGTCGACTAGCGACCCTTGTCGCCGAGCGGAGTGTCTTTTTTTTTGGACCGCCAAGGACGCCAAGAAACGCCAAGGCCGTCGCTGGAGTGAGACCGCCCTGTCTTTGGCTCGGCATGGTCGGCAGCAGTCCCTAAGCGCGCCGAAAACCTGTTGGCGTGCCGAAAACCTGTTGGCGTGCCTCGTTGGAGCCACTCGCGGACCCGCGTCCTGAGCCTCAGCTCTGGGGGGTGAGCGCCAAACTCGACCTCTCGTCGGGACACGCGCCCTCCGCGGTCCCGGAAGAAGGCAGCCAACTCCGGGGTGAAGCAGCGTCCGTCGTCCTCGGCGTTGAAGGAGAGAAAGATCCGCCCCCCGGCGTTGAGGAGATTCTCGCGCAGGTCGTCGAGGAAGAACTCCCACTCCTTGGGTCCCCAGAGGTCGGTCGATTTGTGGCCGTTGAAGCAGATCATGAAGGCTGTGATCAAGTCGAAGCGAGCGCCCAGCTCGGGGAGCGGTTCGTGGGCGTTGACCCGCCAGATGTGCCGACGGAGTTCGAGGAAATCGCACAGCTCCGCGTAGAGGGGGACTTCGTCGAGGTCCATTCCTGCGGCGTCGTGTCCGTAGCGGGTGCAGATCCAGCCGAAGTAGCCGGTGCCGGCTCCGATATCGAGGATCCTTGAGGGGTGGGAGTGCTGAAGCCCCAGTTTCCGCACGGCGAGCAGCTTCTCCTTGAGCCAGGGCTCGACGTTGAGGTATTTGCTCCAGCCAGGGGCGGGGTCGGCGTCGCGGTGCTCGGCTTCGATCTCCCGGAACCGGGGGGTGTCGAAGTGCAGCAGGAACCTGCCCAAGTCTCGCTTGACCTCTGCCTGCTCGAGCCAGTCGCGAACGCGATTCCGAAACACGGGAGGTCCTGGGTAGGGGGAGACGTCGCACGCCGCGCCGAAGCTCGACGCGGACGATTAGCGGCGGCGCTTCTTCTTGCTCGTCACGCGGCAGTTGACCTTGGCGGCCTTGAACTGGGCCTTGGCGTTGTTCGCCTCGTCTTCGCTCACGTTCTTGAACACGGGCACGACGGGAGAGCGACACATGTCTTCGGCCTCGGAGCGGCTGCAGCCCTTGAGCTCGACAATGATGTCGACCGCAGCGTCCTTCTTGGACTGGAGCGAGAGACCAGAGATCACGACGCCGAAGTTGTTGCCGCCGGCGTCCTCGGCCTTCTTGCGCTTCTTGGTCTTGGGCTTGGGCGCGGCCCTCTGGGGAGGGGCAGACTGGGGCGGGCCAGAAGGGGACGGGCCTTCGGTGGAGAGCCAGAGGCCCCCCTCCGAGGTATCGACTCCAGGCGGGGGCGCGAACGGGTCGTCAGAGACGCCGGCCGCAGCAGCCGCGAAGGGGTCGCCGCCGCCGCC
>JAESQQ010000771.1 GCA_016765095.1 Planctomycetota bacterium
CGTCGTTTAGAAATGGACTTCCACATGCACGTTCCTACTGGTTCGACAAATGTAATTTTCTCTATCTCCAGGGCGAGCGCCAGCGGGCCGACGACTTGGCTGCGGCGCGCGCTCTGTACGGGGCGGCTCCCCCAAGCCTGACGAGCGTGCTCGAGGACGAAGGAAGCGTCGTCCGCAAGGACGCGTCGGCTTGGCGCGGGTTGCTCGGGGTCGTGGTCGACGTGCTTCAGGACCAACGCCAGACCCTGCGAAAAGTCCTCCACTTCGCCTCGAAGGTCAAACGCCTAGGGGGCGGAGCAAAAGCCATCGATCGCTTTCGACTCGACGCGGACGCGCTGAAAGCAGCCTATCGAGCCGCGCTGGGTCCCCGCTAAACGGGAGTTCACGATCATGAGCGGTCACGGGGAGGCTTATTGCCGACAGAGAGGCTGGCCGACAGTGACCACTCCCGATCGTGTGCTCCCGTTTACTAGATCCTCAGGAACGCGCTGGACTCGGGGACAAGCCCTGCTACGCAGTTAAGACCCTTTCGACACTCAACTCTTCCTAGTAAAGCGGAGCGCGATTCTGAGCGAGGTCGCCTTCATAGCGAACGGGAGTCGTGAGACCACCCTCGTGGGCGACCTCTCAGAATCGTGGCCTCCGGTTTAAACTTCGACCGTGGAATCCGACGTCTGCCCCCGACTGGACCGTGAGCGCTGGGAGCGCTTTCTCGCAAGCGACGAGGAAGCGCTGGATCGAGCCGTGTTCGACCAGGCGCTCGAGCGTCGTCTCCTCCAGCGCTTGGCCGAGGCTTGGAGGGACCTCAACTACGCTCACCTCCGCGAGCGCCTCAAGCCGCCCTCGATCCAGCTCCACGAGGGCGAGGCGCGCTGGGGCGCCTGGCACGCGAGCAAGCGCTTGATCACGATTTCGCGCCGCCAGGTCCTGCTCTACAGCTGGGCCTCGGTGATCGAGACCCTCAAGCACGAGGTCGCGCACCAAGTCGTGAGCGAGCTCATGGGCGACCCACCCGAGTCGCCCCACGGGCCCGCCTTCCGGGACGCGTGCCGCCTGTTGGCGACGGACCCTGCGGCCCGCGGCGACGGGGAGGTCTCGCTCTTTCGCCCCGAGGCCGCCCGCGAGCTGACTCCCGAGGACGCTCGGCTCCGCAAGGTCCACAAGCTGCTCGCCTTGGCCGACAACAACCCCGACGAGCACGAGGCGCGGGCTGCCTTCGCCCGGGCCAGCGAGCTCATGTTGAACTTCAACCTCGACGGGCTCGAGGCCGAGGGCGTCCGGCAGCACGCCCGCGATCGCGAGCAAGGGAGCTACGTCTATCGCTTCCTCGGCAAGGCCTCGGCCCGCGTCGCGCACCACCGCTACGTGATCGCGGGGATCCTCCAGGAGTTCTTCTTTGTCCAGTGCCTGTGGGTCGAGCACTACGAGGTCTCGACGGGCAAGAAGGGGCATGTCCTCGAAGCCATGGGCTCGCCGGCCAACGTGTCCATGGCGGACTACATTCATGCGTGCCTGCTTCGCCAAAGCGAGGCGCTCTGGCAGGCCTACAAAGTCGAGCACCGGATCAAGGACCGCCGCGCCAAGCGCCAGTATCTGGACGGGCTCCTGGCGGGCTTTCGCCGCCAACTGGTCGAGACCAAGGCCGAGAGCGCCGAGCGCGGCCTGATCTGGCTCGGCGACGCGGGCTTGACTCGCTACGCTCGGCGCCGCCACCCCAAGACGACTCGCTCACGCCTCGACGGCGTCCCCCTCTCCGACGCTCGCGCCGCAGGAGTCCGGGCGGGAGAGCAGCTCCGGCTCCACAAGCCGATCGGGTCCAAGCGGGGCGGGCGGGGCGGGTTCTTGACCGGCTGAATCAGGCCGGGGCGGCTTGGGGTCAGGGCCGAGCAGCCACCGCTCGACTGTGTTGTTCGAGAAGCCGAGCAGGCCCGCGGCCATGTAGGCCGCCGAAAGCAAGTAGCTCCCGACCGCCAGCGTCATGCCGACCCCGACAAAGAATGCGGTCTCGAGCGTGTCGGGCGGCTCTAGGGCGTAGGTCGTGGCGGCAGCGGCCAGCCCGAGCAGCGGGAGCCCGACGACCGCTGGCTTGGCGAGAATGTCGAGCGTGAGTTGGGAGGGCGCAGGCTTGGCCAGGAAGTGCAGCGGGTGGAGTCGGATCGGGCGCGCCCCGTGGGCCGCGTGAGCGGCGGCGAGGGCGACCCCCCAGAGTCCGACGAATCCGACCCCGAACGTGAGCTGCCAGGGCGACTTCGGGAGCAGGCGCGCGATCGCGAGCGCCTGATAGAGGACGTCGTCGTTCGCCTCGCTCGGGGTCAGCCCGAGCGAGATCGCCTCGAGGTAGGTGCTCTGGAGCCAGGCGCCGCTGAGCTGAAGGACGCCCAGCAGGGCACCGACGACCATCAGCCGGCCGGGGCTGAGTCGCTCGCTGAGGACCGCGAGCGGGAGCAGGATCCAGGTCGCGCACACGAACGCGATCCCCGTCGGCAGGTCGACGAGCGCGAGCAAGACTCCGAGCGGAAGTCCAAACAAGAGCGCCCGAACTCCTCCCTTTGCCAGGCCGCGAGCCAAGGTGTTGGGCGAGGCGTGCGGGGCGAATTGGTGGGGTTCGGTGTGCACTGCCGAGAGAGTAGGCGTTTGGGGGCAGGTCGTCAGGCCCCTGTTGACCGCCTGGATCTGAGCGCTGGGCGGAACCATTTTTGGCGGTAGGTCTCTTCCCTGTATGCGACGACCCAATGCGACTCGAGCCCTCGTGCTCTGCCTGTGCCTCGGTCTGCTCTTCGGCGGTCCGAGCGGGTGCGTGACCCAGGCCGTGCTGGAGGCGATCTGGGAGATCGACGACGAGGAGGACCCCACCGACCCGGAGCTGAGTCCTGTGTCGAGTCGGTCCTGGGCGTCGGTCTTCTTCGGGCGGCTCGGGCTGACCGTCCTCGTGCTTCCGGGCACCCTCTCTCTCGACTTCCTGATCGGGATTCCCTTCGGGTTGCTCGACGACGACGATGACGACGACGACGACGACGAGGGCTGCTAGCCGGGTGCCCGGCGGTCGAGCAGGCTAGGCCTTGCTGACGAGCCCCTTCAGGCCGCCCGAAGTCAGCTTGGCTAGGGCCGCCAGGACCACGGGCAGGGGCGTCTGGGGCGGGTAGGCAATGAACTTCGGCTCCCAGACCGGCTTGAAGCGTTCCTTGAAATCGCGCAGGCCTTGGAAGTTGTAGAACTCCTCGCCGTGGGAGTAGAGGAAGGTGCCGAACTTGCCCCACAGCGGCGCGTTGGTGCGGTCTTCCAGGCCCGAGAGGGGCGCCATGCCGAGGTTGAACCACCGATACCCCTCCTCCTTCCCGTGGAGCATGAGCTCTAGGAACAAGTAGCCCATGGTCCCGGCGGGACCGTCTGGCCGGTAGCGCATGAGGTCGACCGAGAGCTCGTGCTTGTGCCCCGAGCTCCACACGTTGGCGAAGGCCAGGATCCGGCCTTCGTGACGGACGAGGGCCAGCGGAAAGCGGGAGAGATAGTCGGCGTCAAAGAACCCGAGCGAGAACCCCTTCTCTTGGGTGCTCTTGGCGACCAACCAGGCGTCGGAGACTTCCTTCAATTCGGCGAGGTGATCGTTGGAGCTGCCTGGCGGGAGGATCTCGAAGGTCCAGCCGTCGCGCTCTGCGGTGTTGCGCACCTTTCGCTGCCGTTTGCCCGCCTTGCCGACGAGTGTGAACTCCTCGAGCGGCACGCGGGCCTCCTCACCGAACTTCACCAAGGACAGGCCCAGATCGAGGTAGTAGGGCAGGTGCTCGGGAGGGACCTGATAGAACACGGACCGAGCGCCGTAGGCGTCGCAGACCTCTCGAAACCGCCAGAGCAAGTCGACCAGCACCTCCTCTGGGGCGACGGGTTCGCCCATGGAGACCCAGGTCCGGCCTTCGACGGCGTACATCACGAACCCCCGCCGCTCTTCGTCGAACAGGAGGGACTTGTCACCGAGGAGGGCCAGCCCGGCCGAAGATGACTTCGATTCGGCGACGAGCAGCGCCGCAGCGTCTAGCTGCTCTGGTGTTGCCGGGACGGTCTTGAGGCGAGTCGGGCGGAGCATTCGCGCGGTGAGAATGATCAGGATCCCGCTCGCGCAGGCGAGCGCGGCCCGCAGGGACCGCGGCGCGTCCTCGGCGAAGGTCCACCAGAGACCGTGGCTGTAGCCGACGTGTTTGTAGGCGAAGCTCCCCAGCCAAAGCCAGCCCCCAAACATGAAGGCGACGCTGAGGACCCAAGGGACCGAGAGGGGCTGCGAAGTCAGGCGCGAGCGGCGATAGAAGTGACGGCCCTGAGGGAGCAGCGCTGCGAGGAGCACGGCCAGGAGGAGCGCCTCCTCCCAGGCGAACTCCTTGAGCAGAGAGAGCACGACTCCCGCGACGAGCATTGCGCAGATCGCGACGTAGGCCGCTCGGAGGCGGCGCTGGAGGCCCCTCGCGAGGAGGATCAGGAGCGCACCGACCAGGACGCTGAAGAAGTGCGAGGTGTCGCTCACGAACAGGGGGAGGACCTCGTTGACTTGATCGAGGCGCGAGCGGATCGCGGGGACCGCGCCGCTGACGAGGAGCACACCGCCGCCCAGATACGCCGCCAGGGCCGAGGCATGAGGGACGAGGCCGGGGAACCAACTGTCGATCACGGTCGCGGCTTGGCTGAGGGCCGCGCGGCGTTGGCGAATCTCATGGACCGCGAGCAACACGGCGGCCGCGACCAAGGGCGTCAGGTAGTAGACGGCTCGAAAGGCAACTAGGGTTCCGAGGACACGTCCCGAGTCGAGGGCGGGGCTGAGCGCGGCCAAGACCACGGCCTCGAACACTCCCGCTCCTCCAGGCACGTGGCTCACGATTCCGCAGACCATGGCCACGACGAACACGGTCAGGACGAGGAGGAAGCTCACGCCCGGCGCCGAGGGGAGGAGAATGAAGAAGATCAGCGCGCTCAGGAGCCAGTCCGTCGCCGAGAACGCGACTTGCCCAAGCGCGAGCGGGAGCGAGGGGAGCGGGAGCTCCCAGGTCCTCACCCGGAGCGGCTTCCCCCGGTGAGCGAGGTAGAGGTAGGCCAGGACGAGCCCGAGGAAGAGCGCGCCCAGAGGTCGCCAGGAGACAGACGGGAGCTGGGGTAGGGCGGGGATCTGTTGTGGGGCGAATAGGAACAGCGCCCCCGCGATCGTGAGCAGGCCGGTCCAGAGCGTCAGTCCACAGAGGAGGACGACCCGTGCGATCTGCCCTGCGCTGAGCCCGTAGGCGGTGTAGATCCGGTAGCGCACCGCCCCGGCTCCCAGCAGGGAGAGCCCGACGACGTTTGTGAACACGTAGCCCACGAACGAGGCGAACGCGATCCGCCGGTAGGGGAGGGGGTGCTTGATCGTCTTGAGCGCCAGGAGGTCGTAGCCAGAGAGGACGACGTAGTTGAGCGCGGTCAGGGCGAGCGCCGCGAGCAGGCTCAGCGTAGGAATGCCTGCGAGGCCGGCCTTGACGTCGGCGTAGCTGAACTCAGCGAGCGTCCGCCGCAACGCCCAGAGGGCGGCTGAGAACAGGAGGGCCACGATCGCCGGACCGACGAAGCGAGCGAGCTTTTCTCTGCTGAGGATCGGCACGATTGCCCTTAGCCCTGGAGGGGAGAGGTCGTCAAATGTTCCCGGCGGCCTTCCACTGGACGAAGCAACGCTTCGTCAAGGCCTCCAGCTCGTTGAGGAGAGAGGCGTCAAGCGTCTTGAAGTTGAAGCAAGACTTGCCCTGCATGCGCTTCTTCAAGGCCGGCGAAATGCCCTTGAGGAGGCTGGGGTCCATGTAGACCGGAAACAGGTAGTAGTTGATCGTGTTCTTGCGGGCGGCCGAGCCGGCGAACATAAGCGGCTTGCCGTTGGGCCCGTTGACCTTCGAGTAGAGCAAGTAGCCCTCGGCGTCGTCCTGCGTGACGACGAGTTTCTTCGCGTGTCGCGCGAGCATGGTTCGGAGGCGGGCCAGCAGTGCGTCCCGGTCTGGGAAGCCAGCAGTCTGCTTCTTGGCGGTCTTCTTCTTGGTGGCCGTCTTCTTGGCGACCTTCTTCTTGGTGGCCGTCTTCTTCTTTGCCATGAGGTTCCTCCCAGTTGGACGCCACGATGCTCACTCGGCACCTCGAAGACAAGGGCGGTTCACCGGTGCAGCGGACCCGCCCCCCTCTTTGGGTGCGAAGCACCCGGAGCAACCAACCATGCTGGGTTCTTCTGGGTGCGAAGCATCCCGGAGGGGGAGTTCCGCAGCGAGGAACGAGCGAAGGAATGGGGGAGACCCGTCCCCCCTAGTAAACACAGCACTACTGCGGAAGGGGTTATGCCCTGTTCCTGGGCTTTGGCCAGAAATGGCGGATGGTTTTCGGGGGTTCGGGCAACTCAGGGGCGAATCAAGGGAGGGAACTCGCTTCGCGTGGGACCTTCGTCTCGCTGAGCGTCCTCTCCGTCTGCTGACTGTCGCGGCTGCCAAGCTGGACGTCACCCGCAGATTTCGACACCACCCAACAGACGGAAGGCCCCAGATATGGCTCGTCCACACATTCTGGCGCCCCTCACACTTGGCCTGCTGGTCGTCGTTAGCAGCGGCGCCCAAGCTCAAGAGAAGGCTCCGGTCGCTCCCCCGACCAAGCCGTCGGCGGCGAGCAAGCCGGCCCAGGCGAAGATCAGGGCCGCACAACAAGAGGAGAAGATCGCTGCGCTGAACGCGCAGCTCGAGGAGGCCCTCAGCACGGTTCGCGCCAAGAGGACCCGCGGAGAGATCGACAGGCGGTCGGCGCGCAAGGAAATGCTCAGTGCGCACCTCAGGTTTCGGAGGGCGCTCAACGCGGTCCTGGCTCCAGAGCAGCGTGCGGCCCGGGCCAAGGCCAGTGAGGATCGGAGGGGTGACGGCAGCTCCAGACGAGGCGGTCGAGGCGGTTGGGGCGGAATGCCCGGATTTGGCCCAGGCGCTCGCGGAGAGGGTGGCCCGGGCGCTCGCGGAGAGCGTGGACGTGGCGCCCGCGGTGGGCGAGGACGCGGC
>JAESQQ010000772.1 GCA_016765095.1 Planctomycetota bacterium
GACCAGGCCTCTCAGGAGCCTTCCCGACGCCACTCGCGCACTTGTCCATTGATACGTCAGGCGCTGTAAAGCGGAGCACGATTCTGAGCGAGGTCGCCGTCCTGGCGAAGGGGAGCCGTGAGACCACCCGCGTGGGCGAGCTCTCAGAATCGTGGCCTCCGGTTTAGAAGACGGTATAGATGAAGGGAGCGAGGGCCGAGCCTTCGGTGAACAGCACGACCGCTGAGATCCCGAGGAGGAGGAGCACCAGCGGCGCGAGCCACCACTTTTTCTCTTCCTTGAGGAAGAGCATGAACTCCCCCAGCAGGGAGTCGTCGGCGTCGTCGTCGTCGTAGTCAGGGATCGAGAATTTGGCTACGGGCTTCGGGTCGGAGTCGCCGACGGAGTCACCGACGGAGTCACCAACCACCTGGCTGTCCCCGGTGTCCGCGATCACCTGGTCGAGGACTTCGCCCTCAGCGGCAGGCTCCGCTGGACTCGCTGAGGTCTCAGATTTGGTTTCGGCCATGCGCGTTGCGCTCCTGGACCGGATCTTACGGGCGCCCGCAGACCACGTCCAGATTCAGGAATGGTTTCACACCTGGCGCGATCCGCAGACGCGTGCCACTCTTCTCGCGGAGAGACGGCTTGCCTCTCTCAACGTTTGAAGGCGCGCTACCGTGGTGCGCAAGGCCCCTCAGCTCGGGGCTCCGGTGACCACACGTAACACACTGGAGCTGGCCGAGGGAACCCTCGCGAAAGGAGGTGAAGGCTTATGTTTAGTGGCTGTATCAGCTGTATCAGCTGGATCAACAGTATCAGCTGGATCAACAGGGGGCTTTCGGCTTAAGCGCCGACGGGTCCTTAGGCCCCTGCACCCGCGCGTCGGAGAGCTAGCTCTCCGGCGCGTTTCTCTGTACCCAGGCGTCTGTACCTGGGTCTAAGCCTGGGTATCCGCAAGCCCTTGGAAACAAAGGGATTGAACCGGGCCTGAAACCGTTTCGGACTTGCGCGTCCAACTTGCCAGCGGGAGAGGTCGAACGTGCCGAAACTCATGAAGACGTGGATCTGTGGATTCTTGGCCGTGCTCTTGACCCTCGGGCCGGGCTGCGCGGGCCTCAGTGGGCCCCAGCGGGGCGTCCAGGCTGAAATCAGCGCTGAGGGCGGCGTGACCCCCACCAACGGCTATCGAAAGGTCTCGGGCGGAGGCGAGGTGGCCAGGTGGTTCCTGATCGGGAGCCTGCTGGCGGCGGTGGTCTTCATTGACCTCTTGATCCTCCCCGCGACCTACAACGACCCGTTCCCGTGTTGCCGCGCCGTGGTCTCGATCCATTGACCCCGCGAAGGCAGCCTAGATGCGCGGATCAGCATGCCCTGTCTCGGTTTGCGACACGATGGTTTGGCGAGTCCGCGCTCGCTTGTTACTCTGAACCACGCGCTTGAGGGTAGGACTATGTCCAGGATCGCCGCTTCCTTTCAACTAGGGTCAGCCCTAATCGCCTGCCTTTTGGTTGCAGCCCCGGCTATCGCGGCGCCCCCGGCGGACGACTTCACTCCCAGCAACGACGAACTCGATCAAGATCTCGACGAGTCCCTTCGTGACGAATACGCGGAGCCCGAACCAAAGACTGCGCCGGTCCCCCCCGTTCCGCCCCCCAGCGACAGCAACGACGCCAAGGGAATTCGACTCCGCCTCGGGGGAATGGCCGCCTACGGCCTGACCAACTTTCACGACATTGAGATCAGCCACCGCAAGGGCACCCGCGGTGGCGACACGATCGTGCTCGACGGAGACGACGGAGATCAGAATTCGGCCTTCGACTTCGAGAACGGGTCCGGTTACTACCGAACATGGTTCGACATTGGCTCCTGGGTCTCGCTCCAAGCGGCTTACAGCCACGTCAAATTCAAGGACATAAACGCGCTGAGCAGTGCAGAAGGCGGAACCCCCGGCTTTGTGTTCGGTGACACGACTTACCAGACGGGCTCGGTCGTCGAGATCGCCCAGACGCTCCGGATCGCTGACTTCGACATAGCCCTTCACCCGCTCCACCTCGACTGGATCCGGCTCGACGTGACCCTCGGCGCCCGCTACGTCTACTGGCAGACCACGATTGATCGCCTCTCTCCGGGGGGCTTCGCGCGGGAGCGCGAGCGGCTCGAAGCGCTGATCCCCATGATCGGCTTCGGGATCTCGCTCCGACCCGTCAAGCCCTTCGAGATATTCCTCCGCGGTCGAATCGGCTCGATCGAAGTCGAGCGAAAAGCTGGCAGCTATCGGCGCCGGAACGGCAAGCGAGAGCAGATCAAGCCCTTCAAGCGCGAGCAGTCGAGCGTTGAGCTCGACGGCGGGTTCTCGTTCACCTTCGACGAGACGATCGGCCTAATCATTGGCGCTCGGATCGACGTGATCGAGATCAATCGGCAGACTGAAGACCAGCAGACGCGCTTCAAGGGGACCTCCTCGACGCTCTACGCAGGCGTGATCCTCAACTTCTAAACTGCTTTGCCTTCGAAAGCCGAATGAGCCAAAGCGCGGAGCGCCTTGAGGCAAAGCAGTTTCTAGGGAAGATCCAGATAGCTTCGCCCTCTCGCCGCTGAACATAGACCGAGCAAAGTTGGGCCTGTCGAAGGCGCGGCAGCTTCGCCTACGCCTCCGGCGTAGGCTTCTTGCGTTTGAGTGCCCGCGCCAAGATCGCCTCGGCTTCGAGCGGCGTCGGCGCGACGGAGAGGATCCCCAGCACGACTTTCGCCTGGCTGGGGTCGTTCGTCGTCAGCGCACCACCCGCCAGGCCGCCGTCTGCGGAGATTGGCCGGGGAAGGCTCGCCGCGAACGCCGCAGCGGTCTCGTGGCCTGCCGCCCGCCAAACGCGCTCGGGGACCAACTCCCAGAGCCCGACCCGTCCTCGCCGCAGCTTTTCGCTCAGACCGCGCGCCAGGTGGCCAAAGGTCGAGCGGACGTTCACTTCGAGCAGCGGGTGGAGGCGAACTCCTTCGCCTTCCTTCGCGATCAAGGCGTCGATCCCGGCCGGGCCGCGATACCCCGCCTCGGCGAGGCCCGCAGCCACGTCGCTTGCGCACCGCTCGAGGACGGCGAGTCCGTTCGCTCCCCCGGCGTCCTCTCGAACCTCGTGTAGGAGCCGGAGCGCGGCCGGCTCAAGGAACCGACGAGCCGGCCCAATCCAATGCCCCCGATAGCGGCCCCGCGCGTCGCAGCGAAACGCAGTCAGGGCCGCCTCGCCCACTTTCCCCTCCGCGCCGACTTCGAACACGAGCGAGAGGTCAGCCACACGCTCGTGCCAAGGCTCGACGCGCAAGGGACCCCCGACCAGCGCTCGCTCGGCCCAAGCGCGGAAGTTGGCGTCGGGTGCCTCGCCGGGCGCGAGGCGGCGCAGGCCCTCTCCGCTCGAGGCCAAGGGGGCCTTGGCGACGCGCCAGCCTTCGCGCGTTGAGATCAAGGCTCGCTCGGTCGCGCCACAGTCGGGGCAGGTCTCGCCTCGCTCAGCCACCAGGAGCGGCCCCCAACCAGGCTCGGCCTCGACCAAGGCGTCAAGCCTCTCCGCGGCCCAAGGCTTGGTCATAAGCAGCGCGAGCTCGCTCGCGTCGAGCGGTGGGGCTCCAAAGGACGAGAGGTACGCCCGCGCGAGCGGATCCCAAGCCCAAGGCCGCAGACGCCCCAGTCCGCGCTCGCCGAGGGCGTCGCGAATCGCGGCGGGTATCCCTCGGTTCGCGTCGGGGAGCACGACCCACTCGACTTGGGGAAGTCCGAGTTCGACCAGCGAGCGGCGCCAGGCGAGCCCCGGGAGCTGGGGCACCAGGATCAAGTCGTCGTCCCGAGCGGCGAGGGCGAGGGTCGCGCTCAAGTCTGCAGCCAAGAGCGAGTGACTCCGGGGAGGAGTCTGGGGCCCCGCGTGGGGTTGGAGAGCGCGTTCGGCGCCCGGGCGAAACCAGAGCAAGTCGGGCGGCCGACCGCGCGACCCTCCGCTGACCTCGAGTTCGGCCACGAAGCGCTCGCTGAGGCCAGCCGCGAGGCGGGCCTCGCGCTGGAAGCGGCCGGTCCCCCGCGCGCGTCGCGGAGTCAGGCTGGGAGGCAGGAGGCGGCGGTGTGCGGTCCAGTCGTCCTCGTCCGGCGCCCAGTGCTTTAGCCACTGCACGCCGAGTTGAACGTGGCCGATCTCCTCCTCGTAGACCCGCACCAGAATCGCGGCGCTCTCTTCGTCTCCGACCGCGCGAAAGCGAGCCTCGTAGTCGCGAGCGAAGTCGAGGTTGGCCTGCTCGAAAGTCAGCGCCATTCCAGTTACGTATTCGAGGGGGTGCCTCATAGAGGCCAGGGAATCCCAGAGATAACGCGAGAGGCCCGCGTCCCCGAGGTCCCAGCCGAGGTCCCGGCAGCGCTCGAGGTAGAGACGAAGGTGACCCTGCTCCTCCACGAGGACCCGCGCGATCTCGTCTCGGAAGCTGGCGGGAGCGTCGGGGAATCGCAGCAGCGCGAGGGCTTGCAGCTCGAGGGCTTGCAGCTCGTGGTTCGCAAAGCTGTGCAGGACACGGGCCCGCGCCCCTGGATCATGGAGCCCGCTCAGCGGAGGCGGCTCGAGGCGCTCGTCGCTCGGCCGAAGAGTCGCGACGCGGCCCGGCAAACTCGGGACGCGCTCGAGGGCAGGACCCGGTCGTTGGTCGCGCAACGTCCCCGGCTGGAGGAGCTTCTCCTCCAGGGTCTCCCCAAACACGATCGCCTCGGCCAAGGCCCGCAGTTCCACGTTCAACTCCTGCCCCTCAAGGTAAGGGTTGGCTGCTGCCGAAACAGGGAGAGAGGAAGAGGTGGGGAATGACTGAGAAGAGCCAAGCCAAGACGGGCAAGCCCAAGACCAAGCGCGCGACCAAGGCCGCGAAGCCGAAGACGAAGACAAGCGCGCTCGCAAGACCAAGCCGAGCAAGCCCAAGGCCCCGGCCAAGGAAGGCGTCAGCCTGCCCTGGTCTGAGATCGTGAGCCGAGTGATCGGAGCGCCCGCCAAGACAGACGCGGCCAAGGCGAACGTCGAGGCACCCAAAATCGAGGCGCCCCTGATCAAGCTCCAGCTGCCCACGGTCGAAGCGCCAGCCCCGCCGCCCCCAACGACGATCCGATTCCCCGCGCCAACGCGCCGAGCTCCCGCGCCGCTGCTCCGCTTCGATCCAGAGGAGTGGGTCTCGGTCACCTACTGCGGCGAAGAAGTCTTTGTGCACGGTGAAGCCGGGATCTTCGCCCGCGGAACGACGACCCGACTTCGCGGATCGCTCGCGACCGAGCTCGCCAAGAACCCCGCGTTCAAGGTCCGCCGGGCCGCCTAGACCGCACCCAAGTCTGAACTGCGCTAGGTCACAGCCTCTCGTCGTCCCGTTGGTAGCTGGCGAGGATCGTCGTGCCTTCGACGGCGGCCTTGAAGTGGCGCTCTTTGATGGCGAGATAGGTGGGGTCAGCGAAGAAGGTGTCGCGTATTGACGCGCTTGGGAAGTGAATCGTGAACACTCGGTTTATGTCGGCTTCGCCAGGCGCGCGGAGAACTTCTGAGACACGAAAGTCGCAGCCAAAGTCGCCGCCGGTCGCAAGGAGCAGCGGCCGCATTGCTTTCCGGTACTCGGCGTAGCCTTCTTCGTTTGTGACCTTCAGTCCGACCAGCATTTCAACTCGCATGTGGATCACCTCGCAATCGCTAGTGGCTGGACCCGGAGATACCGGTACAGGTGAATGTAGGGGCGGGGTTTAC
>JAESQQ010000773.1 GCA_016765095.1 Planctomycetota bacterium
GAGGAGGCTGAGGAGGAGGCTGAGGAGGAGGCTGAGGAGGAGGCTGAGGAGGAGGCTGAGGAGGAGGCTGAGGAGGAGGCTGAGGAGGAGGCTGAGGACCTCGACGAGCTTGAGGAGCTTGAGGAGGACGACGAAGACGAGACCGAAACGGCGTCTGAGACCGAGACCGAGACGACGGAGACGGAAACCGCGTCTGAGACCGAGACCGCGTCTGAGACCAAGGCCGAGACCGTGTCGGAGGCCGAGGACGAGGACGAGCACGAGATCCCTGAGACCGCGGCTGAGGTCACTGAGACCGCGGACGAGGCCCCGGCCGACACGCCAGACGCTACGCTGGACGCTTCGGTTCCCCCACGAGAGGAAGTCAAGTGAGTTTGGGCGGTGGAGTGCTGGAGTTCCTGGCTGTGTGCCTCGCGAGCGCGTTTGTGTGCACCGCGGTCAAGGAGGACGAGGATCAGCGCCTGGCCCGCAGCTCGGCGCGCCTGTTTGGGGTCCTCGGGGGGGGGATCCTCGCGTTCGGTCTCGCGATCCAGGCGCTCACTTGGGTCGCAGGGTAGGGATACGCGTCGCTCGGTGACACCTGATCCTCTCCGTTCCTCCCTCGGTCCGTGCCCAGGCGCCTTCCTCGTCCGACGATCGCGCCGTGCCTGGTAGCGCAACCGGCTGGAGTGCCGATACGCGCCCGGAGGACGCGGGCCCCCCTGACAGGCCCGAACGCCAAGCAACTCGAGCGGACGCCAGCGCAGCCAAGTCAGGGCTCCCGCTCACGGCGCTCCAGCAGCTCGCTCAGAAATTCGAGATCTTGGGCGAGCTCGGGCGGGGCGGAATGGGCGTTGTCTATCGCGCGCGCGATCGAGAGGCTGGGCGAGAGGTCGCTCTCAAGCTCCTCCTCTCAGCCCCTTCTCCGACTCGCCTCAGGCGCTTCGAGCAAGAAGGCGCGACCGCGGCCCGCCTTCGACACCGAGGGATCGTGGTCGTCCACTCGGCGGGGCAGGTCGCGGGCCAGCCTTACTTGGTGTGTGAGCTCGTCGAGGAGGCCCGGACTCTAGATGAGGCGGCGGTCGGACTTCCGCTCTTGGAGAAGGTTCGACTGCTGCGCGACGTGGTCGAGGCGATCGGATATGCGCACGGTGAGGGTGTGATCCACCGTGACCTCAAGCCCGCCAACGTCATCGTGGACGCCCAGGGAACGCCACGAGTCACCGACTTCGGCCTCGCCCGGCACGAGGGTGACGATCGCCTGACGCAGACCGGGGCGTCGATCGGGACTCCGACCCACATGGCACCCGAGCAAGCCCGAGGGGAGCGTGAAAAGATCGGTCCACCTGCGGACGTGTGGTCGCTGGGGATCATGTTCCACGAATTGGTGTGCGGGACAGCGCCCTTCATGGACGGATCGCTGACGCCCATAGCAGCCTTCCTCAAGATTCAGGCCGAGGCTCCGCCGAGCCTTCGAAAGCGCGGCGCCCAGGTCAGTCCGGCTCTTGACGCAATCGCACGCCGGGCGCTGATGCATGATCCTGCGGATCGCTACCCAGACGCGCGAGCGATGTGCAGGGACCTCGACGCGGTCCTCGGCGGCGGAACGTTGAGGCGGTCCTCGCGCAAGCCCTGGGCCCTCCTGCTCGCGCTCCTCGCCGCGACCGTGGTCGGGTATGCCTCGACGGGCGTCTGGGGCTCGGGGCACTTGGCGCCGCAATCACCGCCGCCCTCGAGTCAAACTGCACCCGCTGAGGCGGGCGTCAGCGAGGCGGCGCCCACCCCGGAGATTCCCGCCGGCGAATTCCTGGCTCAGCTCCACGCTGAGCCCGACGCCTATCGCCGGACGGTCGCGGCTTGGGACTGGCTGAGCGCCACCCCTCGAGCTCATGGAAACCGGCGAGTTCGGACGTTCGTTGCAGCCAGCCAGCGTCCGCTCAGGACTGTGGCGTTGTCGAAAGTTACCGGCCTCGGGTTCTTGGCGGACGGCCGCTTGATTGCCATGAGCCGGGACGGGAAGGGCTTCGTGTGGGACCTCGCTCGGGATCGAGTCGAGCCCCTCCCCGCGCTCACCAGCGGGTGCAGTCGGCTCGCGCTCTCGCCGGATCGTGAAAGCTACGCCGTGATGGGCAACCTCAAGATCAACGTCCACGTGTTCGGGTTGGCGCCGCGACGAGTGCAGATTCCGCGCAAGGCCGGCGGGATTGCGCTCTCTGATCGCGGCGAGCTGCTCGTCGGTCACATGGACGGTCGAATCGAGGTCTTCGCCCCCGGCTCGGACCTGGCACAGTTCGCGCTGCAGGCCCACGACACGAGGGTCTTCGTGCTGAAGTCGCTTCGGTCAGGGAAGTTCTTGACGGCGTCGCGGCGGCGTCAGGCGACCTCGAGCGAGGCTAGCCATGACACCCTTCGCCTTTGGAGTCAAGAAGCCAAGCTCCTCTGGAACCTGCGGATCGGCCGCCGGGCCGACGGCCTGAGCCTGGACCGCGCGGAGCGGGTTCTGCTCGTATCGCACGCGGGCGGGTTGCTCTCGGTGTTCGACCTCGGGGACCAAACCGGACCCGAGTATCTGGAGGGGTCAAAGGTGAAGGACTCGCTCGTCGGGGCCCTCCTCGCCCACGACGGTCGGATCACCTCTGCGCACGTCGATCCGTGGGGCCAACACGTCTACAGCACCTCAACTATGGCTGACAAGCTCGGGATCACCCAGTTGCGGACCTGGAGCCTCTCGGATCGAAGGCTCGTCGAGACGCGCGAAGAGCCGGGCCAGATCGTGGCTGTGGATCTCAGCCAGGACGGACGCTGGATCGCTGCAGTGATTCACGGAAATGGCCCGAGCCGGATTGACGTCTGGTCGGCTCTCCCGCCGCGCTGAGGGGTCTCCTCGCGGCCTTGACGCGAAGAGTGAATCGACGGATCGAGCGCAGCAGTTGCCTAGGCAGGATCGAACAGGCCGGGAAGCGGTCTCCCCTCCGGTAGGCTTCCCAGACAAGAAGGCCTGGCTATACTCTTCCCCTTCGTCAGCGTGAGCCGAGCAAGAGGAGTCTTGAATGCCGATTGAGCCCCAGAACGCCGTGATCCCGATCGTGATCGAGAAGACCGGTCAGGGCGAGCGCGCTTGGGACATCTACAGCCGGCTGCTCAAGGAGCGGATCATCTTCATTGGCGACGAGGTCTCTGACTCGGCCGCAAACGTCGTCATCGCTCAGCTGCTCTACCTCCAGTTCGAGAACAAGAACCAAGACATCTCGATCTACATAAACAGCCCGGGCGGATCGGTGACGGCCGGCCTCGCGATTTACGACACGATGCAGTTCGTGCAGTGCGACGTCGCGACGTATTGCCTCGGCCAGGCCAGCTCAATGGGAGCGGTTCTCTTGGCGGCTGGCACCAAGGGCAAGCGCTACGCGCTGCCCCACGCCCGAGTCATGATTCACCAGCCCTGGGGTGGCACCAGCGGCACCGCAGCCGATATCGAGATCATGGCGGCCGAGATCCAGCGCCTAAAGGGCGCCCTCAACCGCGTCTTGGCCCACCACAGCGGGCGAACCGAAGACCAAGTCCGTGAGGACAGCGATCGCGACCACTTCATGAGCGCCCACGAGGCCTGTGAATACGGCCTGGTCGACCAGGTGATCGAGTTCCAGTCCCTCGAAGATAAGCGCAAGAAAGGCTAGGCTGTCACCGAGGGACTGGTAGCCCAGCGGCGCGTGGGTATCCTTGCGCCATGGAAGGCGAGCCCCTAGTCGGAGAGTATCTCGGCCCCTACCGAATCGTCCGTGAGATCGCTCGCGGCGGGCAGGGGGCTGTCCTTGAGGCCAGACATCGCGAGAGCGGTGCGCTGGTCGCGATCAAGGTCCTCCTCGACCGTGACTCGACCCAACTGGGTCGCTTCCTCCAAGAGGCCCAAGTCCTCGCTCGCCTCCGCCACCCCAACCTCCCCCGGATCTCGGAGATCTGCGCGACCGACGTGGTCCCCTTCTTCGCTATGGAGATGGTGGAGGGGCGAGACCTCGAGGATCGCGTGATCCAAGCCGGCCTCCCAGATTCGACCTGGATCGCAGAGGCCCTCGCCCCGATCGCGCGCGCGCTCCACTACTGCCACGAGAACGGCCTCGTGCATCGCGACCTCAAGCCACGGAACGTGCTCATTGAGGCAGCAACCGGGCGCCCGGTCCTGGCGGACTTTGGCCTGGTTCAGCGCGACAAGGAGAAAATGAGCCTCGAGAGCGTGGACGCCTTGGGTCGACTCTCCATGACCCATGAGGTCAAGGGGACGCCGAGCTACATGTCCCCCGAGCAGGCTGACACGGAGAGCTTCGGACCGACGAGCCCTCGGACCGACGTCTACGCCCTCGGCGCGACCCTCTACTTCTTGCTGACCGGGGCTCCGCCTCACGAGGGGTCCTCGACGGTCAACGTGATCGTGAGGCTCCTCAAGCAGACCGGGCCGCTCGATCCGCGCGACTTGAATCCCTCGGCAGACCCCGCCCTGGCGAGGCTCTGCCTCGAATGCATGCGTCAGGAGCCGGCGGAACGACCCGCCTCCGCGCTCGTCGTCGCAGAGGCCCTCGAGGCGCTCGTGACTCCCCCCAAACGTCGCGCCGGTGGGCTCGCGCTCGCGGCCGGCCTCGTGGTCGTGCTGCTCGTGTCCCTCGGCGTGGGCCTGGTCGTGAGCGCGAGTGCTCCCCGAGAGTCAAGCCCGACGCCGGCTCTGGTCGGTTCCGCCGTCCTGCTCCTGAGCGTCGACATCGAGGGGGTCGAGGTCTTCGCGGATCAAAACAGCCTGGGTCAGGTCTCTATCGACGCGCCGCTTCGCATCGAACTTCCGGCCGGCAAGCACACCTTGACGCTCCGTCGAGCAGGCGCCTCGATGGCCTGGCCCGTCGATTTGCCAGCCGGTGAGACTGCGCAGACCTGCAAGCTCCTCGTGCCTCTCACGCTGACGACCAACACCGCAGCCGCTCTGACGGTGTTCCTTCAGGACGGGACCACACTGGCGGCGGATGAGACGGGCGCGGTCCTGAAGCAGGTTCCGCTGCCCGAGACCGTGACCCTCCCCCTGGGTCGCTACTGGATCACGATCAGCGCGACGCGAGGCCATCACCCTCGTCGGCTGAACCTCGCGGTTCGGCCCGGGCTAAAGACGCCGCGCCTGGACCTGGCCCCAGAGCTGCGTTGGCGACGGAGCTACGAGGGCACGATCTGGAACTGCCTGGCTGGAGAAGACCTCGACGGCGACCACGTCGGAGACCTCTTGGTTCACCGAATCATCGGGAAGAGGGAGACGCTGATGGCCCTCTCAGGCGTCGACGGTCGACTTCTCTGGGAGGCCGACCCTCAGGTGAATCGGTGGTCTGGCTCGTGGATCCAGCACGAGCCGCGACGCGCGATCGTGGCGGTCCGAAGTCTCAAGGAGGCGTCCTCTCATATCTCGGACATTCTCTGGCTCGATCCGGCCACGGGACGTGAGCTTCGTGCTCCGTTCCGGCTCAAGGCCCCGGCGCGCTCGGTCACTTTTTACGGCGTCGTCGGGATCGAGGAGGGCCGCCGCGGACTGTTGACGACCGAGCACTACAGGGATGAGAAGGCTCCGGGTCGAGCGGTTGTTCGCATCGGGCCCAACGGCGAGCAGCGGGGGCGGATCACCTTGGAAGAGCTGGGGACTCAGGCTCGCGCCGGGTATCGGTGCTCTCAACCGGAGCCCTTCGACGCGACCGGGGACGGCCGCGCGAGCGCAGTTCTCTGGCGCTTTCACCGGACCTACTACGCTATCGACGTCAGCGAGCGCTCGCAGGTGCTCAAGAAGTGGTCTCCCCCGCCGGGCAAGCAGGTCAAGAGCTACAAGCGCTGGTGGGCGGTTGGCCGGCATCAACCCCTCTCGGCTCCGGGCGGGCGGGCGGCGCTCCTGAGCTGGGTGACCAAACGCAAAAGCGGGATGGTCCACTCACGCCTTGAGCTGATTGAAGCTGGGCTCGGGACTCGCTGGAGCAAGACCTTCCCTGGCTACTACACCTGGGGGTCCTGGCTCGACCTCAGAGAGGGGCTCGTGTTCGCAGCGATGATCACGACGAAGGACGCGCGGCGGCCGGCTACGCTGAAGCTCTTAGATCTCAGCAGCGGAGAGGTCCTGCGCTCGATCCGAATCAAGGAGGGAATGGTCGCGGCCCCGCGTCTTCTGCGCCTGAGAGGGGGCGTCGAGGCGATCGTGATCGGGACAATGGTGCCGCCCGAAGTCAGGCTCCTCGATCCGAACACGCTAAAAGTCCGCTGGCGACGGGAGTTTCGCAACAAGAAGCTCAAGAAGAGCCGCTCGTACCAAACGGGGCTCTGGGTGGCAGACCTCGACCGAGACGGCTCGGACGAGCTTGTCTTGACCCGCTCTTGGGACGGCGAGGTTCTGGTCTTCGACCCGATCCTCAGTCGTTGACTAGCTCAGCTCCTTGGGGCGGACGACCTGGTGGAGAGTCCAGCCTGGGGCGTCGGCGAGGGCCGCGCTCCAGCTCTCGGGTCCGCCAGCCGCAGGCCTCCAGGAGAGGAGGGCCGCGTTGGCGGTCGTCAGCCGCTCGGAGCACCCGCTGAGCCAAGTCACCACGTCTTCCCAGCCTTCGTTGTGGCCCAAGACCATCACCGTCTCGACCGAGTCGGGGACCCTCGCCAAGGCCGCCTGCACGTCGCTAGGACCTGCTAAGTAGAGGTCACGGGTGAACTCGATTCGAGGCTCGGGCTCGAACACCTCGGCCATCAGGGCGAGGGTCTCGCGGGTCCGCTGACTGTCGCTGCTGATGACGAACTCGGGCGACCAGCCGAGACCGACGATGTGGGCTGCGACGCGGGGAGCGTCTCGGCGCCCGCGGCCGTTGAGGGGGCGCTCGTGGTCCGTCATCGAGCCAGACTTCCAGGAACTCTTGGCGTGGCGTGTGACGAGCAGTCGCTTCGGCATGGATCCTCTTGCGGTCGTGTCGCTCCTCCTCGCTTTCCATTCTGACCGACCCGCGAGGATTCTTCGAGGGCCATAGCAGACTAGGATCCTGGGGGGGCGCGATCTCGCGTCCAGCTGAGGAGCCCCGTGGAAGCACCCGTCGACCTCTTCGCGCTGAGCGGGGACGGCAAGAGTCAGCTCGTGGCGCGGGCCGGAGCCTCACTCCCCTGTGAGGTTCGCCTGGTCTTCGCGACCTCCCAGGCCGGCCAGACCGAGCTGGCCCTCGACCTCGCCGAAGGGGAGCGGACCTTCGCGCGGGCTCGATTCGAGCTCCCCCGTGGCCTGCCCGCGAACTGCTGGATCCCAGTCTACGTGCGGGTGGAGAGCGATCTCCGCGTCAGCGCCGAGGCTCGCGAGAACCTCCGGCGAATTCGCATCGAGGGCGTCTTCGAAAGCCTAGGCGAGGCCGAGTACTACCGGGTTTAGCGCCGCTCGGGCGCAAACAACGATTGAGATTGGATGCCTTGGCCCTCGGGATCTACCCTTTCTAGTAGAGATCGGGACGAAGCCATGGAGCCAATCCAGACCCCCATAGACGAGCGGGAGATCTTCACCAGCGGGCCCGTCGTGGTCTTCAAGTGGCGAAACGCCCCGGGTTGGCCCGTCGAGTACGTCTCGCGAAATGTCTCCGACGTGTTTGGCCACCCGACCGAAGCGTTCCTTCGTGGCGACATCGCGTACAGCGAGCTGATCCATCCCGACGACCTCGAGCGGGTCGGACGAGAGGTCCAGGCAGCGTGTGAAGGCGACGTGACCGCGTTCACGCACCAGCCCTATCGGATGCGCCGGGCCGACGGGACTTGGATCTGGCTTTACGACCACACCAACCTCGTCCGCGATGCCGCGGGCGTGATCACACACTTTCACGGCTACGTGATCGACATCACCGGACAAGTCGAGGCGGAGGAAGAGAATCGAAGGCTCGAACAGCAGTTCCTTCACGCACAGAAGCTGGAGAGCCTAGGGCTGCTTGCGGGCGGCCTCGCTCACGACTTCAACAACGTGCTGACTGGAATCCTGGGTTACGCGATCCTCACCAAGCGCGCTCAACTCGCCGGCAAGACAGAGGAGTCCCTCGAGGCGATCGGGCAAGTCGAGGCGCTCTCTCTTCAGGCCGCAGAGCTCTGTCGGCAGCTGCTGGCGTATTCAGGGCGCGGGAAGTTCGTCGTCCGTCCCCTCGATCTCTCCCAAGCTGTCCGCGAGGTCGTCGGCATGCTGCAGATGGCGGTCAGCAAGAAGACAGCTCTGCGTTTGGACCTCCCAGCGGGACTCCCCTTGGTCATGGCCGACCTCTCCCAACTTCAGCAAGTCATCATGAACCTAGTCGGGAACGCGTCGGACGCTCTCGGTGAGGCTGGAGGCGAGATTAGAGTTCGGATCTCGGAGCGGGAACTGAGACCCCGTGAGCTGCCCTCAAGGAGCTCCGCAAGTCGCATC
Organism: Planctomycetota bacterium; assembly: GCA_016765095.1. Taxonomy (GTDB): domain Bacteria; phylum Planctomycetota; class J058; order J058; family J058; genus NORP233. The sequence goes on from JAESQQ010000773.1 coordinate 8,399, forward strand.
CGAAGTTGCCCGTCCTGCTCTGCAGCGCGTTCAACGAGGAGGAGGCGATCGACACCCAAGAGCAAGGCCAGGAAGCGGTGGGGTTCCTCCAAAAGCCCTATCGACTCGAGGACCTCGCAGCCGCGATCGGCCGTCTGCCCATAGGCTCCGACCAGGATTGAGGGCGCCTCAGACGGCGATGCCGACTGCCTTGGCGTCGAACAACAGCACGTGGCAGCAGCGGCTGCAGGTCAGCTGGAGGTGCACGATCTCGAGCGCTTGGCTGGGGGCGCCGCCGATCACCGCTGCGGGCGAGGAGAGCAGGCTGACCGACCAGGTCCGGCCGCGCTGCTTGGGTCCGGCTGGTTTGAGTGTGACCTGCTCCTTGCCCGCCGCCAGGTGGCTGGCCAGGCGTCGGAAGTCGGCGCTCAGTTTGCGCGTCCGGCAGACCGGGCAGGGGATCCCCTCGGCACCAAAGCCCGCATACCAAGCCTCGAGGCGCTGACGGTTGGCTGCCTCGCCGCACCAGTCCGGAACACCACCGACATACTCGAGCGCCACGTGCACCTCGCCCCGCCAAGCGGGAGCTTGCTTTCTAAGCCCAAGCGACTAGCTTACGAGGGTCTGCAGCCTTCTCCGGGAGCGTTATGCCCGTTCGGCCGATTCGAAGCGTCATGAGTCGCTTCCCTCTCCTCTTGATCGCCCTCCTCCTCGCAGGTTGCGTGGGCAGCGACGACCCCCAACGGATCCACGTGCGCCGCACGCCCGAGATCATTGCGCGGGACGACGCGAGCCCCAAGAACTACGCCCAACTCCGCGAGGAGCTCAAGCAGCAGGACGAAGCGAACGCGCTCACCGGCGAGCTCAAGCGCTCCGAGGGATACCTCAAGGTCAAGCGCTACAAGATCGGACTCATCACGAGGGCTCCTCGTGACCCTTGGGCGGACTACGAGGGCGACCGTCGTCGCGCGCTCTACCGTCACTTCGGCGATCGCTTCTCGGCCCCTCCCGTGTTCGCAGGGGAGCCCCTCCCCGGCGAAGAGCCTCCCCCTGCCACCGACGCGGATGGGGACGATGGCGACGGCGAGACCCCCGGCACCGACGACGCGGACGACTACGGGTACTAATGCTCCGGGTAATGGGGCGGGGGTATTGAGCCAGCCGGCCTTCCTGAGTCGGGATCCACTCCCCGTTACGGCGGGCCGAATTCAACGCGACCTGCTCGCCCTCGGCCTTCCGCCGGGGGCGTTGCTCATCCTCCACAGCTCGCTCTCATCTCTGGGCTGTGTCCCCGGCGGCCCCCAAGGTGTCCTCGACGGACTGCTCGCGACGCTCGGGCCCGAGGGGACGCTCGTCGTTCCGACTCACTCGAGCGAGAACAGCGATCCGAGCGCCTGGGAGAATCCGCCCGTCCCCGCAGAATGGTGGGACTCGATTCGCGCTGAAATGCCGGCCTTCGACCCTGCTCGCACCCCGACCCGCGGCATGGGCTCGATCCCCGAGCTGTTCCGGACTTGGCCCGGCGTCCTCCGCAGTCAGCACCCGACGTGCTCGTTCGCTGCGCGGGGCCCGTTGGCCGCTCGGATCACGAGTGAGCACGCCCTCGCTCGTCCGCTGGGCGAAGACGGCCCCCTCGCGCGCCTCTACGAGCAGGACGCCTGGGTCTTGCTGTTGGGCGTCGGCCACGGGAGCAACACGTCGCTCCACCTCGCCGAGCACAGGTCCGCTCAGCCGACTTTCGAGCAGCAGGGGAGCGCGGTCCAGACCCCGGCGGGGCGGGCTTGGGTTCGCTACGAAGTCCTCGCTGGGGAGGAGGAGCGCTTTCCTGCTCTGGGCGAGGCGTTCGAAGCCTCCCACGGTGTCGCGTTAGGCCGAGTCGGCGCCGCGGAAACGCGCCTGTTCCGGCAGCGGGCGCTCGTTGACTTCGGCGTCGAGTGGCTCTCGGCGAGGGACTCGCCGAGGCCCTCAGAAAATTAAACGGAAGTCCGTGATTCTGAGTGGTTGCGCAGCACCGAGACGTTCTCAAGTGGCGACCGAATCACGAACTCCGTTTCTAGAAGATTGAATCTAGTAAAGCGGAGCACGATTCTGACCGGGGTCGCCCTCCTAGCGAAGGGGGGTCGTGAGACCACACTTTGGGCGACCTCTCAGGATCGTGGCTCCGGTTTAGGATCTCCCCATGCGCCTCGCGGTCGTCCTGTGCTTCAGCCTCCTCTTCACGGCCTGCCCCTCGAGCCCGCCTCCGCCCGCTCTCAAGGACGCTCCCTCCGCCTCAGCCGCGCCCGTGGCGCCTGCGGCGACCCCAGCGGCCTCGCCGACGGCTCCGATTCGCTACCTCGCGCTTGGCGACTCCTACACGATCGGCCAGTCGGTGGCCCCGGCGAAGCGGTGGCCGGTTCAGCTCGCAGTGCTCCTCCGGACGTCCGGGCTGAGCGTCGCTGAGCCCGAGATCGTGGCGCGCACGGGCTGGACGACTGGCGATCTCCTGGCGGGGCTCGAGCGCGCGGCGCCCAAGGGCCCCTACGACTTGGTGACCCTCTTGATCGGCGTCAATAACCAGTTTCGCGGTCTCGACGCGGAGGCCTACCGCAAGGAACTCCGTGTCCTCCTTGGACGAGCGATCGAGCTCGCGGGCGGCCGGGCCGATCGGGTCGTGGTTCTCTCGACTCCTGATTGGGGGGTGACTCCCTTCGCTGCGCGCTACGACCCCGCCAAGGTCGCGGCTGAGATCGACGCCTTCAATCGGATCGAAGAGCAGGAGGCGCTAGCCTTCAGCGTCGCGTGGGTCGACGTGACTCCGATCTCGCGGCGGGCAGACGTGGACGCCGGGCTCGTGGCCCCCGACGGGCTACACCCTTCGGGGCAAATGTACGGCGAGTGGGCGAAGGCCGCTTTGCCTTCGGTGCGGCGCGCGCTCGGTCGGTAGCAGCCCTGCTAGTTCCTCACCGAGCACGTCTCGTCGAGCGAAGCTGCTAGCGCGGGTAGTGTCTAGGGCCGCTTGCGGAGGTTCGCCAGGATCCTTCGGATCACGCCGCTGAAGCGCCCTCGGGGGGCGATCTCCAAGGACCGCTCGAAGTCCGCGATCGCGCCAGGGCCGTCGTCGAGCTTGAGCTTGACGAGGCCACGGTTGTAGAGGACGGCGGGGTCTACCTGGACGGCGAAGGCGGCGTCGTAGCTGCGGAGCGCTTCCTTGAGCTTGCCGAGGGCCTCCAGCGAGAGGGCTTGGTTGAGGAGCGTTGGAGCGTTCTTTGGCCGCTGCTCCAGCGCCCGGCGAAAGTCAGCCAGAGCAGCCTGGTGGTCGCCCAGGTTCTGGCGGGCCAGGCCGCGGCTGGCCAAGCACTGAAACTGGTTGGGTTCGAGTTCGAGGGCGGCGCTGAAGTCCTTGATCGCGGCGGCGTGTTTGCCGAGCCGCGCGAGGAGCACGCCGCGGCGGAGGAACGTGAACGTCGAGCGGGTGTGGCGTTTGAGGACTTCGCTGTAGGCCTCGATCGCCCCCTGGGTGTCACCCCCTTTGAGGCGGACCGTGCCGAGGAGCTCCCAGGCCTTGAAGGAGTCGGGATCGAGGGCGATCGCCTTTCGGCAGGCGGCGTCGGCTCCCTGCACGTCGCGCCTCCGGAGCAACAGCCCTCCGCGGGCTAGCCAGGCGTAAGCGTTCTTGGGATCGAGGGCGAACGCGCGCTGAATGTCCTGTTCGGCCAAATCCAGCCGGCGCGTGCGGAGGAACACCTCGGCCCGGTCGGTCCAGATTCGGACCGAGTCAGGGTTCAGCTCGAGCGCGCGCGCGAAGTCCTTGAGCGCCTTCCCGTCCTCGCGCAGGTCGCGAAACAGCGTGGCGCGGGCGTGCCAGGCGGGTACATAGGTCGGGTCGGCCTTCAGCGCCTGATCGAGGTCGCTGCGGGCTCCGGGCACGTCGTCGAGGCGCTTGCGGAGGAGCGCGCGCGAGAGACGCAAGGTCGCGTCCGCGCCCTCGATCTCGATCGCGCGATCGAAGTCCTCTCCCGCACCGGGCAGGTCCCCAGACGCTTCCTTGGCCTGGGCGCGATTGCAGAGCGCGCCCACGTTCTTGGGCCAGGAGCGAAGCACGACGCTGAAGTCCTCGATCGCCCCTTTGAAGTCGCGCTGGGCGAGGCGCGCTTCGCCGCGGTTGTAGTGGGCGGTCGGCGTGTTCTCTTCGAGCGCCAAGTCTCCCTTGACCTCGGCGAGCGCGGCCCGGATCTGCCAGTCAAAGGTGCTCGCGAGGCCGAACCGGCGGCGCGCGCGGTGGACCGCGGTCAGGGCAGCTTCCCCCCCGATTCGACAGAGCGCGACTGCGACCGGGACCGCGCGGAGCGGATCGTGCTCGGCGGCGAGGTAGCGAGCTAGGGTTTTCGAGCTCGCTTCGGGAGGGGCGCTGAGTCTGCCGAGCGCCTCGCAGGCGACCCGCGCGGCGTCCAGGCGTCCTTGGCCCAGAGTGTTCTTTTGGCGCACGCCGCGGGGCACCTCTCCCTCCGCAGGCACGGCGGCCAGGGCTTCGCTGGTCGCTGTGACTTCAGCGATCAGGAGCGAGGCGCCCGAGGGCTTGGCGACGAGCTGAAAGACGGCGCTCTCCAAGCCCTCGGAGGTCTTTCGGAGCGCGCCGCTGCGGGCCTCGGCCAAGATGTTCGCGACCGCCGCGCGCTCCTTGCGGGCTGCGGCTGCAGCCAGCTCCTGCGCGGCCAGACGGTTGTCTTCCGCGGACGCGAGCTGGCCCTCGGTGTGTGTCAGGTCCGCTTGGGCGGCCGCGAGGCTGGC
>JAESQQ010000774.1 GCA_016765095.1 Planctomycetota bacterium
CCGCGCCGACCAGGCCTCTCAGGAGCCTTCCCGACGCCACTCGCGCACTTGTCCATTGATACGTCAGGCGCTGTAAACCCCGCACAGATCGCAAGAGGCCCCTCTGCAGGCACGCTATCGGACGCCTCACAACACGCCTCGGTAGGGCCGTCTGTCTCTCCCCCCCAGCCCCCAGACCTTTCCGCTCGGCCTCTCTGGAGCCTCCCGCGCACTTAACCGTCGCGTCGCTACCTCAGGAACTGTATCCCCGCCCGGTGATGGGCGAAGCTAGTCAGATCTTCCCTAGAGACTGCTTTGCCTCAAGGCGCCCGCGATCTAGCTCATTCCGCTTTCGAAGGCAAAGCAGTCTAGACAAAGAAAGCGATCTCCTCGGAGGTCGGCTTGGGTTTCGGCCCCTCTCCGCCGCCTTCGGCCCAGTTGCGGAGGCTCTCTATGTAGCGGTGGAGGAGATCTGCCTCGGAGTTAATGAACTCCGAGCCGTAGCGGGCCAGCGACTTCCCCTGGTTGAGCATGATCACGACGTCTTGGTGGATCACCTTGCGGGTGTAGGGCGGCAAGACCAGGCGGCCGAGCTTCCCCAGAATCCTCGAGCCGAGGCGGAACGTGATCGCGGTATAGACCCGCGTCAGACGCTCGGTCTCGGGTGTGCATTGGGACGTGATAATGAACGAGCGCTTGGTCCCGAAGTCGTAGTCCACCCGGGTCACGTTCGGCATGTAGAACTTGTCGGTATGCGAGGTTGGCTCGCCGGTCGGATTGAGGATCAGCGTCGAGAAGCCGATCTTGTCGCGCTCTTGGTGATAGGTCACGAGCACGCTGTCGTCGGTCCGCTCGACCGTGGCGCGGATCTCCTTGCCGGTCTGGTCGCGGAACCACGCCGCGTGCACAAACACGGTGTGGGGGACGTCCATGAAGTTCTCGACGCAGTTGGTGACGTCGTTCTCGAACATGGTCTCCATGTAGTAGGTCTCCCAGCCCTGCTCGTCGTAGTGCGGGAACCGGAAGTTGGCCGTCGCTTCCGCTTCGTCGGCCTCGCCCATGTAGACCCACACCAACCCGTCCACCTCGCGCGTGGGGAAGGTCTGGAGCGTCTTCTTGGGCAGCGGGGACTCCTTGCGGGCGCTCGGAATCTTGATCACCTGGCCGGCCTCGTCGTAGACCCACCCGTGGTAAGGACAGCGAAGGCAGTCGTTCTCCAGGGTGCCTTCCGAGAGCATGGTGTTGCGGTGGAGGCAGCGGTCGCGGAAGCAGCGCGGCTTGCCGGAGCGGTCTCGATAGAGGACGAGGGCCTCGTCCATGATCTGGCGACCGAGGGGGCGGTTCTTAAGCGCCCCGCTCTGGCAGGCGACGTACCAATAGTCCTTGAGGAGCCCGCAGCGCTCGCGGAGGGGTCGGGTTTGGGTTCGAGTTTCGGTTGAAGTCTCGGGTAGCGCCGTCGCCATGGTGCCCTCCGCCGATCAGTGGGCGCCCATTTCACCACCTGAGGGGGGGTCGCGGCCAGGATCGTGCGCATTGAGCGGTCGAATGAAGGGCTGGACTCTCCTTAGGCGCTTGGATCCCAGGAGTGAACGGAGCTGCTCGCGGGACCGGATCGGGCGAGCGGCGACCAAGGCTCGGGCCGTGGCGGGTCCGACCCCGGGCAACGCCTCGAGCTGACTCAGCGAGCCTCGGTTGAGGTCGACTCGGAGCCGCTCGAGCCCGGGAGGATCCTCCGAGCTTGGGCCGCTTAGAGCTCGCCACCAGGCCAAGGCTTGCAGGCCTAGCGCCAAGCCGGCCGCCGCGAGTGCTTCGCGCCGGGTCAAGAACTCGGGGTCTTTCATGGCTGTCCCAGGGCAATCGCCGTGCCGCTTGGGGAGGCCTAACTCGTGTTCGGCCGGCAGAGATTCGTCTCGCCGATCCAGTCGGCGGGCAAGATTTTCCCACGCCTGTTCAGCGCGGCTTACAGGGGCGGGTCGATCCCTGGGGCGGTGCTCGTGAGCCCTCCGCGGTTGCCGTGTCTTAGCTAGCGAGGTTCATCCCTTCTCGTTTCACCTCCGATCTCTAGGCTGGACTTCATGTGCGTGACTCACTACGACCTCGGCTGGACGTGCCCAAGCTGTCAGGAGCGGGCCCGCGTCGCCCCCTGCGACTACGCCCACTCCTCGTGGACGGACGGCGATCAAGAGATCGATTACCGGCTCTGGAGGATGCGGTCTTTTCACGAAGCACCGCTCGTGCTCCGCTGCCCGGCGTGCTCTGAGCTCGACTGGCTCCCCGGTGAGGACGACCTCAGATACCGCGACGTCCCCGAGGGGATCCCGGTCGTGGGGAACGCGACCGAGGCCGACTGCCTCGAGGCGCTCGAGCAGCGGCTCTACGGGTCTCGCGACGAGAAGCTTCAACTCCGGCTTCGAATCTGGCGAGCGGGCAACGACCCCTCCCGAGAGGAGGGCGCGCGCGCCCAAATCCGCTCGGCCGCGGCTCAGGCGAACCTCGAGGGTCTGTTTGAGCTCCTCTGTGAGGACACGATCGAGTCCGGAACCAAGGCCGAGGTCGCTCGCCAGCTTGGCGAGTTCGACGAGTGCCTTCGCTTGATCTCCGCGCTCCCGCGCCTCGCTCGGGCTCAGGAGCCAATTCCGACGATCGCGCGCTTGGCGCGAGAGGGATCGGACCGCCTGGGACCGATCGAGGACGGCTGGGTTCAGGTGGACCGCTTCACGTGTCCGCACTGCAATCAACCCGGCCGACTTGGCGAGAGCCAGCGGCTGAACCTGCCCGTTGGCGTGCAGACGCTCTCGGCGGACCAGGTGGTTCGCTGCGGCGCCTGCCGAGGCTGGCTCTGGCGAGGGGATCACCTCCGCGCCGAGCCGACGCGCCTTGAGTGGCTGGAGGACGGGGCTTTGGGTGGCCTCGGCTGCTGCCTGTTCTTTCCGCTCGGGTTCCTGTTGGCGGGTGTTTCTCCCTCCGCCGCCCTGGTCATGTTCGGGCTCTTCGTGGCCACGCTCACGATTCAATCCGCGGCGGGAGTCCTTCGACCGGAGTTTGCCCCCGATTCCCTCCCGTTGACCGAGCGCGACCTCCTCGAACGGATCGCCGCGGAGGACTGGACCGGACCGGGCGAGGAGCGCTGGCTGCGCGTCTCAGCTTGGCACCTGCGCCGGAAGCGTCTCAGGAAGGCTGCCCAGGTCGAGGTTCGAGGGAAGTGGGTCCTTAGGAACTGGGTCTCGCCCTCTGATCGGGAGGAAGACGCCCCCGCCCAACTCAACGAGGCCGTCCTGCTTGAGTCTCTGGGTGGAGACTCCAGCGACCTCCTCCTGCGCACCCAGATTCACCGCCGGGCCGGCGAACACGACGCCGCTCGCAGAGTGCTCGCCGAGATCCCTGAGGGTGACGCGTGGGCTAGCTATTGCGTGGAGCGACTCGAACGCCAACTGCGGAAAGCTGAAGCCTAGCCAGCATTCGTCACTACGAATGGCTGTGAGGTCCGACGCGGTCGCCCCAGCCGCAGAGCGGGTTAGGCGCCCACTGACCTCAAGCGAGCCCGCCTAGCCTGGTGGACGAAGACTCGCAGGGGAGTGTGGAGCTAGGTGGTTCGAATCCAGCCCGAGGAGCGATCCTGTTCGCTCGTCCAACCTCGGTGACGTAGCGGGTCAGCCCTCGCCGTCTCTGATCTGCGCGGTATCCTCTTGCGCTCCCCATGGCTCGACACCCCGCAAGCTCCAAACAACGAGCGGCCCTCGATCAACTCGAGGCTCTTCGTCTCGCGCTCGCGGATGACGACGCTGTCGTCCGAACCCGAGCGGCCGTTGGCGCGGCTCGAATCCACGAGGCGCTGGCTCTACCGCTCCTCGATGTCCTAAACGTAATGCGTCTCCGTAGTTTTGGAGCGTCGGCGGATTGAGGCCTTGCGTGGGCGTGACCCGAGTTTCTGGTTTCGGTGCGCTCACGACTGCACCTGAGGGACCCATAGGGCTGCGTGGCTCGCGGAAGGCCGGCCGCCCCACCCCCGAGCCGTCCGAGTCTCCTCCGGGCGGCTCCGACCCAGCTCGCCGCCTAGTCCCCCTCACCGACCGGGAGCGAGGCGCCCGCCGTTGCGGCAGACTCGCAGGTAGACTCGCGTAAATGACGAACTCTGCAGCCGCCCTCCTCGCCGCCCTCCTCGCCGCCCTGCTCACCCTCTCGACGGGTCCCGCCTTCGGTCAGACGGAGGGCGATCGGAAGAAGGCGTACGAGGCTCTGACCGCCCACCCGTGGACGTCGGGTGGGGGGGGGCGATTTGGCAGCCGGACGACCCTCCGCCTCGAGGCAGACGGTATCTACCGCTGGACGAAGTTCTCGGACTACATGGAGCGCGACGACAAAGGCAGCTGGAATTTTCGTCTCACCAGCGCCAGGGCGGGCCTCCTCTTCATGGGCCACGGCGCAGAGGAGGGTCTGGGTCACAAAGGGCGTAGGCTTGGGCTTGAGGACCAGGCGGCGCCCCGAGCCGTGCTTCACTTTCGCTACGAGGAGGGGAAGCTCGTCGTCGGCCAGGGAGGGGCCTACGGGCCTGGCAAGGGGAAGGTCAAAGCGGGCCGGGGGCACGCTGCCCTGCCGAACGTGAAGCCTCCCGAGGCGTGGAAGAGACTCACCGCGAAAGCGTGGCGCCGGTCGAGTCGGTTCGGAATGGACCGCATGCCAGCCCGCTTGAGCTACGCCGACGACGGGTCCTTCTCAGGGACCTTCAACCCCTGCGGCTGTGAGGTCCAGGGCTCATGGAGCGTCCTGGAGGGCCACCACAAGCGTGGGACCGTCACCCTCCAGACGTGGGGACCGGCCAAAGGCCGCAAGTGCGCGAAGGTGGCGACGAGGCGGCATGTATTTCTGCACACCAGCATGCCGATCCGCTGGATCGACGACGTCCTCCTCGTCGGGATCACCGACTCCTACCGCCCTGACCGCAACCATGACGATCAGGTGATCATGATGACCCACTACTCGGGTGTGCTCCTTCGCGGGACGTTCGAGGGCAAGCTGACCCAGGGGGTCCAGACCGCGATCAAGATCGAGCTGCGCAACGAGAGCGGAAAGACGCGGCGGCCCAAGTTGGTGGAGATCACCATTCAGGGACTCCGCGCCAACGAGAACGGAAACGGGTATCAGCTGGTCGGGAAGAAACACGTCCTCGCGAAGCTTGAGCTCGGCGGGAAGCCTCTCGCCAAAGGCGCGGTCCAGCGTGTGACGGCCCTGGTGACGCCGCCCGAGGCCGGTCAGACGATGTCCTTTTCGGTCCGGCTCCGGGTCGTCGGCCCGACGCAGGCGTACGACACCAGTCGGGTCTTCATCGGGCCGATCGAGTAGTGGGAGGGCCCGCCGAGTCGTGCGATCAGCCGCCCGGAGTCCGTGTTGTCGAAGGGCGAGGTCAGTCATGTCGTTGGGTCCCACGCCGAGGACGCGAGCCGCTCCCGCCGGTGTCGCGGAATCGGGGGCCCGCTGGCCGCAGCGACTCGGGCTTCAGGCGAACCACATAGCTTGGTGGACGAAGCGTCACTACGAATGGCTGTGCTAGGTCCGACAGCCGAAGACGAACACCAGCGCATGTGCGTTTCGCGCTGATCTGCACGACGTTTCGTGAGGGCTGGCTCCGGGTCGGAGGCCCTGAGCTAGTCGCTGCGGGTGTTGCGGATCAGGACGGGGACCTTCCCCTCCCGAATCAGGCTCTCGGCACAGGAGCCGAAGAGCCAGCGCGCGATCCGGTTGTGCCCGTGGGTCGAGACCGCGACGAGATCGGCGTGGTCCGTCTCCGCCGTCTGCAACAGGCGGGTGTGTAAGCGGCCGGAGTCTGCGGCAAAGGTGACCGTCTCGATCCCCTCCGCCTCGAGGAACCTCTTGGCTTTCTCTAGCGAGCGGAGCAGGCCCCTACGGGTCGAGACCTCGCGGGTTCCGCTCAACATGCTCCCGACCGACTCCTCTGGCTCGTCTGACGCCACGCGGACCAGCTCGACCTCGGTCTTGAAGGCGCGGGCAAAGGGGACCAGGAGGGGCAGGATCTGCTCCGCGTAGCGGGAGCCGTCCAGCGCGACCACGATCCGCTTGGGGACGTGCGGGCTCACGCCCTCGGGCGTGAAGAACAGGCTGGCCGTCGTCTCGCGCAGCAGGCGAATAGCCAGGTCGGGGTCGTGAACCACGATCAGCTTGTGCTCGGTAGCGCTCAGGTCGTAGTCCTCGCCGAGGATCGTGACCTCTGCGCCGGCTGCTCTCAGCTCGGTAGCCAACTCCTCCAAGTGGGAGCGGGAGTTGAGCTCGCTGCGGCTCGGCGCGTCCCGTCTGCCAAAGAGCTCAACGTGGGAGTGGGTATCACCGAGGAGTGGCTCCAGCCACTGCAGGGTGCCTTCCACTCCCCTGGAGCCATCATGGGAAATGACGACGGATCGAAACACGGCTGCCTCCTTTTGCTGATGGCTTCCTCATGAAACAGCATCCTCGGGACCAGAAGAATTACGAGCCGTAAGTAAGCGGGATCCTTGGGCAGAGGAGCACCCGGCCTGCGCGGGGATCCTGTGGGTGCCTCCTGAGGTTCCTCCGGGATGCGCCGGCAAGGTCCACGCGACAGCGCCTTAGAGGGGCCTTGGTTTCACAGCCCTCGCTCGTATCTTCGGCTGGCTAGCGTGACTCAAGGGGGAGGTGTTGGAGCATGGAGATCACCGGACAACTCGAACTCCCGTTTAGGTTTTGTCGCGCGCTGCTCTCTCTCTGAGCAGAGGCTCGGGGGGCTGTCGCTGGCCGCTTGCAGGGCGGTCTCACTCCAGCGACAGCCTTGGCGTTTCTTGGCGACCTTGGCGGTCCAAGAAACCAGGCTCGAACCCCGGCCTAGAAGCGGTAGCGCGCGGCCAACCCGACAAACGCGCCGATTCCGTCGTCGTTCGTAATGTGGTCGCGGCGGAAGTTGATTTCTCCGTAGCCGCGGAGTCCGAACCCGCCGCCGATTTCGTAGTCGAGGAATAGGCGCAGCGCGACTCGGCGGTCGTCGGCGCTCTTGGGGAAGCTGTCGCGGTAGGCGATCGAGAGCTGACTCATGAGGGATTCACCCTGGTAGAGCCAAGACACGATCAGGGCGGGGTCGTAGCTCTTCTCGGCCTCTGAGTCCGAGCGGAATCGGCGCCGCAAGGCGAACTCCATAAGCACGCGGTTCTTGGGGTTCATGCGGATTGAGAATCCGATCACCCCGCCGTTGGATTCGCGGCTGCGACGCCCCTCGTAGATCTCCGCGCGGAGCCAGAGCTCGAACGCGGCGTCGAAGAGCGTGAACCGAACCCCGGCCCACATGTTCCGTCGGGCCGTCTTGTCGAGGGCCGCGATCGCCTCCGCGAACAGGTCTTCGACGAGGAGGTCCTTTTGATACTGCGGGCGACGCTCGCGGTAGCCGGCCTCGAGCCGGACGACTCGCGAGACTTGGGCGTAGGTCGAGATCGAACCCGTCGTGACCCGAGGGTCACGCTTGTCTTGGAGCGGGTCGAAGAAGTCCACGACGAGCCGCCCGCGGACGCCGAAGAGTCCGTAGCGAATCTCGGCTTGGCTCTCTATAAAGTCGCGGACTCCCTTGCTCTGGTAGCGCTGCTGGGCCCCAGCCAGGCTGAATCGGATCGCGCCGGAGTGGCTGAAGGCTTGCTCAAGGCGAATCCCGCCCCCGTAGATCGGAGACTCGTAGTCTTCGTTGCGCGGGTTGAGGCTCCCCGCGAAGCCGCCGAACACGAACACCGTGGCCGGTCCCGCCCGGACGCCGAACCGAGCCCCGTCAACGACGCCCGCCTCGAGCGCGCCTGGGACCGAGGCTCGTCCGACGCCGAACTCGATCCGGTCGCTGAAGCTGCGGATTTTCTCGGGCTGCTCGGCGTCGAGTTCAAGGGCTAGGTAGGTCAGGCGCGCGTTGAGCTGATCGGAGTTGCTTTCGGTCCAGTCCTGGGTCCCGTTGAGCGGGCGCCGGATCGAGCCATAGAACCGGAAGCGAAGCCGGTCGCTCCCGCCGAGCTGACGGACCTCGAGCCGGACGCGGGTGTAGGGCGTGGTCCGGTCTACGTTGAGCTCGCTGTCGTAGGACCCGTCGACCCCGACCATGACCTCGCCCACGACTTGGTTGGCGATTCGGCCCGACGCGGTCAGCTGATTCCCCTCAGCGTCGGTCCGCGGGATCAAAGGGTCTTCGCCCTCGGCGACGCCAGCGTCTCCAGCTTGGCCCTTGGCGACGGGCGTCCCCCCCCGGAATGGGATCAGCTCGCGCTCGGGGACAGGCTCCTTGCGGAAGGTCCGGAGGGTCGGAGCCGTTCGACCGACTTTGACCGGCGCGGTCTGGGCCGGGGGCTCGCCGCCTGTGGGCGTCAGCTCGTCGCGCCCTCGCGGGCG
>JAESQQ010000775.1 GCA_016765095.1 Planctomycetota bacterium
CCCCGGTAACGGGGGTCCCTACCGCGATCGGGTTTACCCCCGCCCGCCTGTCCGGGAGAGACGGACGGCCTCTGGGATTAGGCTTATCAACCTCAGGAGCTGTAAACCGGGTAAACCCGGGTAAACCCTCCCCTACATTCACCCGTACCGGAACTTCTGATGGGCTGCGCTGACTCCGACGCGCGCCTCGAGGGGCCTCCGAGCGCCTCGGGGGACCTGGCTCGTTGCGCGGGCGCGAGGTCAGCCGGCTCCATGTCAGAGGGGGTCGCTCCCGGCCCACACGAGTGCTAACCTCTGCCGCTTACAGGGCCAGGGGCCCTTTTAGCCATAAGGATGGACGAAGTGATCATTGAGTTCGACGAGAGCACCCCGCTGCACGTCATCAAAGAGCTCGCGCCGGGCCTCCGGCTTGAAGACAAGACGGTCGAGCTCTCGATTCCTGAGCTCGAGGAGCCCGGGAAAGTCGTGTTCAACGTCGACTTCGGGAAGGACCCGGTCTCGTTTGTCTGCCTGAGCTTCAACGACGTCCCCCTCGACCCCGAGAACTCCGGTCAGGGAACCTTCCTGTTCGACCCGATGGAGTTTGGGCACACGCTCAAGATCGAGTTCAACACGACTCAGATCCCGACCCAGCAGAAGGAAGACTCTGCCCAGTGGGAGGGTCAGATCAACTTCCAGGTCGAGGGCGACGACGAGTGGTCGGCGTTCTTCGTGCAGGTCGAGAAGTTCCTCGGTGACGAGACCTTCGACGGCGTGTTCGCGGTCGACCTCGGCACGACCAACTCTTCGGTCGCCTACTGGGAAGTCAAGCCAGAGCCTGACTTCCTGCCCGTCTCGCCGACGCTGCTCAAAGAGGCCCAGTCGATCGCGTCTGCGGTCAACGCCATCGAGATCGAGCCCTTTAAGGAGCTCGCCTCGGAGAGCTACGACGTCGGCCAGAAGGCCGTCGGTAGCCAGCGCAAGACCAACCTCCACATGTCGATCAAGCGCGGGATCGGGACCAAGAAGCGCTACGTCGTCACCAAGGGCAAGGAGATTTGGCGCGACGCCGACGCTCAGCACATGATGACCGCCCTCGGCAAGAAAATCCTCGAGGACGCCCGCTCGATCCTCGGCAAGAACATCTCCGAGATCGTGGCGACGAGCCCTCCTCGCTGGAACGCGGTTCAAGTCGGCGAGCTGCGCCGCGTCCTCCGTCGCCTTGGCTTCGCGGCCGACAAGATGGACATGAGCACCGACGAGGCGACGGCGTCGGGCCTCTACTACGTGCTCTACCCGCTCTTCGAGCGCTTCGGCAAGCGCTCGGCCCTCTCTGAATACGTTAAGAGCGAGTTTGGTCGCATGCAGACGGCGGGAGGGAACTACACGTTCAACCTCCTCTCCATGGACTTCGGCGGCGGGACGACTGACCTCGCCTTGATCAAGTGCGGCGTGGCCTTCGAGCCCCAACACCTCGCGCTCGACATCGACATCGTCGATCGCGGGGGTCGCCAGGACATTGGGGGTGACAACCTCACCCTCCACATGTTCGATCTCCTCAAGCGTCGCCTGGCGCTGGCTCTGGCCCACCCCCAGCGCCTGTTGGATCCCTCCACGACCGAGAAGGCTCCGACCAATCCTTGGATCAAGTACTTCAAGCTCGACGTCCAGCAGGGCGCCTTGCTCCAGCGCTGGGACGAGGTCGTCAAGCACCTCGACACCCCGGAGCTCCCCCGCGGGCTCTGGGAGCTCATAAACGGCATGTTCCCGACCGCTTGGGACTTCAAGGACATGCCCGCGACTTATCGCAAATACAAGCTCCCGGCTCGCCGGAGCTTCGACTGGCTCTGGGCCCAGGCCGACCAGCTCAAGAAGGCGCTCTGCATTGACGTCAGCAACGCGGTCAAGGGCAAGCACGTGACCACGAGCGACCTCGAGCCCTTTCGGGATCGCTGGCTGAGCCCCGACCTCGAGTCGTTCACGACGCCCGTCAACCTCGCCGAGTGCATTCCGCTCGCGGCCGAGAGTGAGGAGTTCCGCGAGAAGTTCCTGAGCGTGACCTACGGGAACATTCACGACTTCTACGTTCCAGTTCTCCGCGGCCTCTCCGAGGAGACCGTGCGGATGGAGAAGCGCTCGCTCGATCCGCGGATCGACGTCGACGGCAAGGAGGTCCCGCCCATCGTGGATCGCGTCGTGCTCGCCGGCAACGGCGCTCGGATCCCCTCGATCCAGGCCCTGATCAACCTCGGGCGCGACAAGGGCGGTCTTGGGACGCCCTTCGACCAGATCAAGTTCGACCCCGTGCGCGCCAAGCTCGCGGTTCCGATCGGAGCCTGCCTCCGTCGGATCGCACGCAAGGTCGAGGGCTTCAAGATCGACATTCGAATCAGCCGCAACCTGCTGCCGTTTGACGTGCTCCTCAACATGGGCACGACCTCGGTCCCGCTCTTTTGCAGCGGCCAGATCGACGAGTTCGCGTTCTTCCAGCGAAACGGCGTCCCCGAGGATCTCGAGGTCGAGTTCGTGACGCGCCTCGACGAGGCCGACAAGGGGACCGAGAACTACAAGCCCTACGTGCTGTTCAAGCCGAAGAGCGAAGAGAACGCGGTCGAGTTGGGCGACCTCCAAAAGGAGGAAGAGTTCTGGAAGACCCTCGATCAGACCTACGGGCTCGTCACGATCCCCAAGGCCAAGAAGATGGTCAGCGGGGGCTTTGGCGCTTACACCTCGGGCAGCCCGGACGGCAGCGCGGGCGTGAACAAGATCGCTCCCGACGACCCAGGCAAGGTGTTCAAGGAAGTCGGCGACCGGACGTTTAAGTATGGCGACATGCTCGAGTTGCTCCGGAACGAAATGAGCATGCGGCAGAAGATCACCTGGATCGAGGAGGCGTTCGACAAGGCTCCAGAGGAGGGTGAGATCGTGCACCGCTACTATCTGGACGTGACCAAGCAGGTCTATCTCGTTCGGCACAGCGCCGAGGCCAAGACGCTCTTCCTCGCCGAGACGGACGAGGACGCGCTCGAGGAGCTCTCGCCGGAGCGCAACCCGTTCTCGGGCATGCACTAGCGAGAGTCAGAGGCCTGGCTGGGGCCAGCAACCGACATCGGTGGCTCGCTCCTAAGGGTAAGCCAGGCTCGGGCCCGCTTCG
>JAESQQ010000079.1 GCA_016765095.1 Planctomycetota bacterium
GAGCCCTGCTACGCAGCTAAGACCCGTTCTCGACACCCAACTCTTCCTAGTAAAGCGGAGCACGATTCTGAGCGAGGTCGCCGTCCTAGCGGAGGGGAGCCGTGAAACTACCTCCGTGGGCGACCTCTCAGAATCGTGGCCTCCGGTTTAGAAGGCGCTGAACACGACTCCAATGAAGCTGTTGATCGGAGCTTGCTCGCGCAGGTCCTCGACGCTCTCGCGGAGCTCGCGGAGGAGGCTCTTGGTCTCGCGATAGACGGCGTCGTCGTTGAGGAGCGCGGCGATCGTGCCCTCGCCCTTGTTGACTCTCCGGAGCGCGTCGGTCAGCTCAGCGGTGACTCCGCCCGCCTTCCCGACGAGCCCGTCGACCCGCTTGACGGCCCGCTCGGTCGTCGTCAGGAGCGAGCCGACCTTGGTCATGCTCTCCTTCGCGAGCACGTTCAGCTCGTCGAGCTTGGCGAGGGAGCTGCGGAGGTCCTTGATCAAGTCCGTTGATTCGTCCACGAGATCCGAGTCCTTGACCAGGCGCCCCAACGAGCCCTTCCCGGAAGAGACGTCGTCGGTGATCTCGCGCAGGTCTTTGGCGGTCGTCTTGAGGTCCTGGGCGAACTCCGCGTCGTGGATCGCGAGGCCGACGGCCCCCTTCCCCTCGCGGATCTCCTCCACGACGCCTCGCATGTCCTTGACGATTTTCTTGGTGTCTGTGGCCAAGCCCTCGTCGTTGATCAGCTGGGCGACCAAGCCTTCGCCCTCCTTGACCAGGCGGGCGACGTCGTTGACCTGGACGAGCGCCTCGTCAGCCCGCACGACCACGCCGTCGATCTTGCTGAGGACCGCCTCCACGTTTGACTCCAGGTTCGAGAGTCGATCCGTGAAGCCCTTGTCGATCTCGCCCTTGACGGTGCTGTCGTTTGGGGCGGGGGCTCCTGTCCCAGGTTGAAGCTCGACCTTGGTCGTACCCAGGAAGGCGGGCTCCATGACGACTGCCTTGGTGTCCACACCAATGAAGGCCACGAACCGAGGGCGGATATTGCACGTCACGCGGACTTTGTGTCCGTCGATCAACTCCACGTCACCGATCGAGCCGATCTCGACTCCCTTCATGAGGACCGGGGCGCCGGACGTAAGCCCGCTCCCGTGATCGACCACGAAGTTGATCTGGTGGGTGTCCAACAGGCCCTGGTCCCGGGAGCGCTGCGTCACCCAGAGTCCTGCGAGGATGACTCCGATCGCGATGAAGCTCCCGACCATGATCTCGTTCTTGACTACCTTGCTCTGCATTTCAAACACCCTCGTCGGCTGGATCGTCCTGGGGAGGTCTCGGGTCGCGCTTGCGCTTCCCGGACTTTGGGGGGGGAGGCGAGCCGCCGGCTGGATCGTCGGGCGCCGCTGCGGGAGTCGGGATCGGCGCCGGCACGGTCCGCTTGGCTGCCTTCCGCTTCTTCTTAGCGACTTCGGTCGGATCCTCCAGCACGGGCGGTGGCAGCTTGACCGTCCGCTTGGCGGTCTTCAGCTTCTTCTCTGCGACCTCGGTCGGATCCTCCAGCACGGGCGCTGGGGCCTGGACCGTCCGCTTGGCGGCCTTCCGCTTCTTCTTCGCGACTTCGGTCGGATCCTCCAGCACGGGCGCTGGGGCCTGAACCGTCCGCTTGGCCGCCTTCCGCTTCTTCTTTGCGACCTCGGTCGGATCCTCCAGCACGGGCGCTGGGGCCTGAACGGTCCGCTTGGCCGCCTTTCGCTTCTTCTTCGCGACCTCGTGTGGATCCTCGAGCGGCGCCGCCGGGGTCGCCTCCTCCTCCGCTGGCGCAGAGTCTTCTAAGGACGTAGACGGCGGAGCCAGTCTCCGCCGGGCAGCCTTCCGCTTCTTCTTGGCGGCTTCCGCGGGGTCCACCAGGCTGGGCTCCGCGGGCCGACCGACGCCGACGCCTTCGGTCGACTCTGCGAGCGTCGGAGTGGGCAGCGAGTCGGGGGAGAGATCGATCGTCGGCTCGCCCTCGAGGACGACCATCAGGTCGGACTCCATGGCCCCAGGGTCGCGGGGAAGCCGCCCGTCTATGTTGATCGTGAGGTCCATCTCGAGCGAGCTCGCCTCGCCCAGGGGCGCCGAACTGATGTCCAGGCCGACGAGCTGGCCGCTGACTGGCTGGGCGCGGCGTGTGGGGGCGATCGGTATCGCCGCGGCCTCTTCGAACGCCGCCCGAATCTTGGGGACCTCGAGCAGGCGCCGACGGTGGTCGTAGCCAATCAACTCACCACGCTCGAGCACAGCGACCCGCTCCGCGACCTGGAAGATCGCGCTGTCGACCTCCGAGATCAGCAGCCAACTCACCCCCGAATGCTGATTGAGCTCCATGACGAGCTCGAACAGCCGTCGCCAATCCGGCATCTCGAGGCCTTCGAAGAATCGATCGACGATCACGACCTCGGGGTCTCGGGAGAGCGCGCGCGCCAAGCCCGCCAGCTTCCGCCCCCGGGCGCTGATCTGCCAAGGGAGGCTCTTGGGGTCCTCGTTGAACCCGCAATCCGAGAGGAGTCGCTCGACCGTTGCGGCCAAATCTCCCCGCCGCTCCCCGTGATATCGGAGCGGAAAGGCGACGTTCTCCCAGATCGAGCGGTTGGGGTGCAGGGCTCCGCCCTCGAGGACGACCCCCACTCGAGCCCGCATTCTCTGATCCTCGCGATAGCCCATCGCGTAGACGTCTCGACCCTCGAACTCGACGGACCCCTCCGTCGGCCGCTGGAGCCCTGCGGCGATCTTGAGGAGCGTCGTCAGCCCGCCCGAGGTGTCTATGCTGACGACCGCCGCGACTTCACCCGCGCAGAGGTCGAGGTCAATCCCGCGGAGGACATATTCGTCGTCGCCGTAGCAAGCGGAGACACCCTTCAACTGCAGGATCGGCTTGCGGCTCACAGGAACACCGAGATCAAGGTGTTGAGCACGAACACGAGCGCCATGCTTCGCACGACCGCTCGAGTCGTGGCTTGAGGCACCTCGCGAGGGCTGGCCTCGACCGAGTAGCCCTCTCGAATCGAGACGAGCACGATCGCGACCGAGAAGAAGAAGACCTTGATCAGGGTCTTGATCAGCTCCTCCTCGCGGACCGCGTTTAGGAGCGCCTCAACAGCGAAGGGGAGCGACCCCACGGACTTCACGAGCCAATACCCTCCCCCGAGCCCGACCGCGAACCCGTAGACGGTGAGCATCAGCCCCGAGATCACGCCAGCGAGGAGGCGCGGCAGGACGATCACGTGCTCAAGCGGCACCCCCATAGCCCGCAGCGCGTCGAGCTCCCCCGCGAGCTTCATGTTCGCGAGCTCAACGCACATAGCGGTTCCCGAGCGCCCCAGAATGATGACCGCGACCACGAGCGGGAGGACCTCGACCGCGAACACGTGGGCCGAAATGTCTGCGGCGTTGATCACGCCGCCGGCGAGCCCCTGAACCTGGCTAATGATCAACGAGCCCAGCGCCAAAGAGGCCAGGCTCACGATCGGCAGCGCGTGGACCCCCGTAAAGAGCGTCTGCTGAACCGTGATCTGAAGGACGATCCGGAACCCCCGAAAGCGCGTAAAGACCAAGACCGCGCACGCGCCATAGAGCAAGCCAAAGACCTCGGCCAAGGTCCGCAGCGTCGAGATCGCGGTCGCGCCGAGCCAGCGTATGGGGCCTAGGAATACATTCACGACCTAGAACTCCAGGAACCAGAACAGACGGGTCCTGCTGCCTGCAGGGCTCGTCGAGCGGCCGAAGAGACCCCCAAGTAGATTCCAGCTGTGTTCTCCCTCGGGGGTCGAACGTGAGCTGTAGAGACCCAGCAGGAGGGTCAGCCGCTCATACCCTGCGGAGTCTCGCTGGTAGCGAAACAGGCGCCAGAGCGGGGCCAGGATCGTCTCGAAGTTCCAGTTCGGATCGCTAAACCAGAGGATCGCGGGGAACCGGATGTCCTTCGACCCGTCCCGTCGCGACTCCCAGCGGAAGAGCGGCCAAATGTGTCGTTTGACGTCCTCTTCGCCCGTCGGGCGCCCCTCCGCGTCCAAGTAAATCCGGTCGTGGGTCCAGAGCAGCGGCAAGAACCAAACCCGGGTGTCGACGTATTCCTCGGTGATCTGCTCCTCGTATCGGCCGAGCGGCCAAAGCCAGAAGTGGCGGGTGTGCCCACCCCGCTTGCGGTAGCCGTAGAAGGGCCAGAAGTCGAGGCGGAAGTGATCCGGCCCCGAGCCGTAAATGAAGAACGGAAACGGAACCCGGTATTCGCTGTAGTCGGTTCGCTTGTCGTGGGACCAACGGAACAAGGGCCAGAGGATCGTGTTGTCGTCCTTCCAGCCGCTGCGTGTTTGACCGTAGAAGGGGAACAAGAAGATCGAGTGGTAGGCGTTGCGGGTGTTGGTCGACTCGTCTGCGTAGTGGAAGAAGGGCCACAGGATCGAGGTTCGGTTGAACGCCACCTCTCCGTCGGGGCGAACCTTCTCGAAGTGGGAGAAGAAGGGCAGGAAGCGAAACCCTGAGTGCCCCCCCCCCGACGTCCAGGAGATCAACGGAAACAAGATGTGGTGGGACTCGTGTTCCCCGTCGCGGGCCCAGCCGTAGAGCGGAAACAGGACGCCTACCGCCTCGTCCTTGCCGAGCAAGCCCCTGAGCGTTCCCCCGAACGGAAACAAGTAGAAGTAGGTCCCATCAACGGGGTGTGACCCGGTCAGGACGAGCGGAAAGAGAATCGTGTCGGTGTCGGGGAAGCCGTCGGGGTCAACGCGTTCGTAGTGCTGGAAGATCGGATAAAGCCGAAGGATCGAGCGGTCGGGCGACTCTTCGTAGAGCCCGAGCGGGAACAAGAAGTGGACCTCGGTTGTGTCTTCGTCCTCGTGAGTCCGGACTTGCACGAGCGGCTTGAGGCCGACGTCGCTCTCCCACTCAACGCGCCGCGTTCCCTCGCGCATGGGTGCGGGGTCCATGTCCCACTCCATGATCGGCGGCAAGAGCCCAAAGCTGTGTCCGCACCCAGTGAGGAAGAACAAGGGCAAGAGCAGGAGGAGCAGCAACCCGGCGCAGCCACCTTTGCCCGCCGGCGATCGCCACTCTGCTACGGTTAGCTTCCCAGACCGGATCAAGTATTCCGCCGCCGTCAGGCCCTGGCCTGGGGCGACGTCCGTCCCGAGGTCGAGGTCTTGTTGGGTCAACCGACCCGAAGCGACCAGCGCTGCCAACCGATCCGGGTGGTCGTCTTGTTCGCCCTCGAGGACGACGTCACGCATGAACAGACAAGAGACCGAGCCGACTTCGACCAGGGCCTCTCGGCTTTCGATCGGAGTGAAGGTGTTCGGGACGAGGGTGACGCCGTCGATCCGGGTTCCGTTCTTGCTATCGCGATCACAGACCCCAGCCTCTCCCTCTCGCCACTCGAGGAGGCAGTGATCGCCTGAGACCGTGGCGTGCTCGATCACCAGATCGGAGCGGTGATCCCGTCCGATCTCGGTCGAGAGCCGCGAGAGGGGCCGAACCCGAACCTTGGCAGGGCCGCCCTCTTGAGGCAGCTCGATCAGGAGTCGAGCACGTGACGAGCGTGGAGCCAGGCCGCGATACCGCCCCGATTCCCCCGCCACGATCAACGAAATCGAGGCGTCGACGATCGAGCTGAGGTCGGCGGAGCTGCCGGGGTCGAGGACGTCGGGAGACGGGGGTCGAAACGAGAGCTCGTCTTCCCACGCCGCGCGAATCCAAGGGCGCACGACGCTCAGGTCACCTCCCGCGACCAGGCCCAGGCGGGGGAGGTCGACGGCCTGCCCTCCGAAGCGGCCCTTGAAGACGTCGGGGACGGTCTCGGGGTCGTAGCCGCTGAAGATCCAGAGGTTGAGGGTGTCTCGATCCACCAACTCGAGCCCGAAGTGGAATCGCCGCCCGGCCGCAGCTTCGCTGAGGAAGCACATCCAGTAGGGGCGGGCCGCCTCACGGCCCGGGGATCGATAGCAGGTCCAGCGGACGGATTGCTTGGCTTCGCTCAGATCCGTGATCGCGCCGACGACCGCTGCGAACGCGTCGTGGGGGTAAGCGATCAGGCGACGAATCACCTCGACCCGCGCCTCGCTGCTCGGATCTTTTCCGGCCCCCGGGTGGGAGGCCTGGTATGGCGTATAGCGCCATGCTCCCGCGGGCGTTTGTCCGAGGAGCCAGCTCCAAAGTTGCGCTGACAAGAGGGTCCCCCCGCGCGCGGACGATACCAGGATTGGCCTCCAAACCGCCCTTCTCAGTACCCTCAGGCAGTGACTCGTGGACTAGGGCCCGTCGGGACCGTCTGGGGTCCCGCCCTCCCCGCCAGCCAGGGCCTCGATCGCGGGCGGCGCGTAGCGCTTGCCTTTGCCCATTCCAGGGCAGTAGACAGCCTCCTCCTTCCAGATCTCGGCGCTCTCGATCACCTCGGGCCAGAAGGGAAAAGTCCGGCACTGGGTGGGACGGTCTTCGTAGACCTCGCAGCCCTTGCCCTCCGTCCAGAACACGCAGTCCAAGTTCGCCTTCTCGATCAGCGAGATTCGGCCCCCGAGAACCTGGCGCAGGTAGCTGCGGCCGAATTCCTCCTCGGAGATCCCCAGGCGGTTGGCGAGGGTCGTGATCTCAGCCGCGCTCAAAAACACGAAGCCGGTCTCTGGGCCACGGCAGCAGTTTCCGCACCCCGTGCACGTGAAGCAGAGCCCCTTGGGGGCATACCAGGCCTTTGACTCGCTCACCAACCACCTCGACGGCGTGAACTCAGACGGTGGCATGAGTCTGGGCCAGGCTCAAGGGGAAGCCCTAATAGTGGGCGTCCTCGCTTGATTCCATGAGTTCGCGCACGCCCGCAACGAACCATTGCAGGGCGAGTGGCACGAGAGCGAAGAATTCAACGCAGAGACGCGGAGGACGCAGAGATTTCGCGGAGAACGGC
>JAESQQ010000776.1 GCA_016765095.1 Planctomycetota bacterium
ACGACAGCATTCCGCGCAGCTTGCTCACGTGCACTCCTCTGACCGCCAAAGGCCGCCGCTCCCGCGAGCCACGCGGAACGTCCGGGGCTGGCGCGCCGGGGACCCGGGCGGCCGAGAGAATACGTTGCCGAAGGCGCTCCCGCCCCCAATCCGTCCCGAGGACTTGCTCATTCAAAGGAGCCGCTTGCTCGAGGTCCTCCGCTCAGCCACGCTCCTTCCTGTGGATCCCACCCAAGAGTTCCTTCGCCAGTTGGTTCACGCGGCCCGACTCACGCCTGCTCAGGCGCAGACGGCGGTTCAGCAGGGCCAGAGCCGGGGAGTCTCCCCGCTCCAAGTCCTGGTCGAGGAGCGCCTCCTCCACCCCCACGAGGTCCCCAGCGCGTCGGGCCGCCTCCGGGCTGCACCGACCCCACCGGCCGGAGCGGGATGGGACACCACGATCCCCGAGCGACCCGCGAGTCCCGCCCTCGATTCGATCTCCCAGGACGCGACTCTGGCGGCCCCGAGCCCCGGCCTCGGCGGCGACCCTGGCGCCCGCCCCTTTGGAGACTCGACGCTCGGCGAGAGAGGCAAGCGCAGCCGCTCGCTCCCCGACGAAGTCGCTGCCGCGTTGGCTGGCGGTCGGACCCTCGGCCGCTACGCGATCCTGTCCGAACTCGGCCGCGGGGGAATGGGGGTCGTCTACCGCGCCTACGACGCTGAGCTTCGCCGCACGGTCGCGATCAAGCAGCTTCTCCCGGGCGCGAGCGAAGACCCCAACGTCCTCGCCCGACGCCTGCGCCGATTCAAGCTCGAAGGCCAGGCCGCAGCCAAGCTCCGCCACCCTGGAATCGTAGGCGTCCTCGAAGTCGGCGGAACCGAGACCGAGCCCTACCTCGTGATGGACTTCGTCGAGGGCGAGAGCCTGGCTGAGGTCCTCGACGGGCCCCCGCTCTTGCCACGCCGGATCTGCGAACTGGTCCGGGACGCGGCGGCCGGCCTCGGTCACGCCCACGAGGCAGGGATCGTGCACCGCGACGTCAAGCCGGCCAACATCATGGTCGCCAGCGACGGGCGAGCCCTGCTGACCGACTTCGGGCTGGCCCGTGACCTGGAGTTAACGGGCCCCTCCAGCCTCTCGCTGGCTGGCCAGATCCTCGGCACGCCCCACTACCTGAGCCCCGAGCAGGCCGCTGGCCACCCGGAGCTGACGAGCCCGGCCTCAGACGTGTTCGCCCTCGGCGGCGTCCTCTACCGCGCCCTGACCGGAGAGCCCCCCTTTGACGGCGACTCGCTCCTGGAGCTCATTCAGCGAGTCGCGGCCGCCGACCCTGTCCCCCCTCGCCAGGTGAACCCTCAGATCAACCGCGACCTCGAGACCGTGATTCTCAAGTGCCTCGCCCAAGAGCCCGAGCGCCGCTACCCCAACGGGACCGAAGTCGCCCGCGAGCTAGACCGGTTCCTCGCTGGCGAGGCGATCGAGGCCCGCCCCATGGGAGGCCGCGAGCGCCTCGGGCGCTTTGTGCGACGCAACAAGGCCCTGAGCAGCGTCGTCGTGTTGAGCCTCGGACTGCTGGTCACAGGCGGGCTTTACTCGGTGGTCCGAGTCCGAACCGAGAGGGACGCGGCTGAGGAGGGACGCCGCCGCGCGGAGACCGCCAGCGCGTAAGCCGAGACGGCGCGGGTCTCGGCTGAGGCTTCGGAGCGCCGGGCGCTCGCAGACCGGAGCCGCGCCAAGAGCGCTGAAGCCAGCGCCAAAGCCGCCGCCGCGAACGCCGAGCGCGAGAGCCAAATCAGCCGCCGCCAAGTCGCGCGCGCGCTCGCCGAAAAGGGCGAGCGTTTGATCGAACAGGGCTTCCACAACGAAGCCGCCGCGTTCTTCGCGGAGGCGCTTCGAACCCGCGACACCCCACGCGTCCGCGGCTCGCTCGCGCGCGCGCTGGTCGGAGTCCGGCCCGCGCTCTACAGCCCGCCTGCGACTCGAACCGCAGTCCTCCCCCTCGCTCAGGGCTACCTGGCCGGAACCACCGAGGGAGCCGTCGAAGGCCAAGCAGGCGCCAAGGACCTGCCTCGCTGCCCGAGCAGCGTCCGGGGCCTCGCCCTGCTCGGTGACCGAGTCGTGGTCGGGTTGGCCGACGGCGCGCTCCTCGCGTGCCCGCTCCAAGCCGAGCCAGCCTGGACACCCCTCACCTCGCCCGGGGCGCCGGTGGTTGTGCTCGTCCACGATCCCGCCCACGAGCGCCTGGCCGTCGCTCGAGCAGACGGCTCGCTGCGAGTCGTCGACGGGAAGGCCCCAGCGACCTGGATCGAACTTCAGCCCCCCGGCGGCCCGACGCTGACCTCGCTCGCCTGGAGCGCGCTCGGGCTGGCCGCTGGCGACCTAGCCGGCAACGTCCAGCGCTGGAGCGCCGCCTGGCCCCCCTCGCCCCTCCCGCCGCTCGAGGACGTGCACGAGGGAGGGGTCGCCGCCCTCGACTGGAGCGGGGAGCGCCTCGTCACGACCGGCTACGGCGGGGGCCTCGCGCTGATCGAGCTCGCGACGGGTGAGATCAAGCGGACCTCGCTCCCCTCCCCGGCCTTGGCCTTGGCTGCCTTGGGAGCGGACGAAGTGCTGGTCGGTCTCCTGAGCGGAACCGTCGAACGCCGCCGCCTCGACACCTTCCAGACCTCGCGGAGCTTCGTCGTCGCGGATCGCCCGATCCGCTCTCTCTCCGTCTCGGACGACGGAATCATCGCGTGTGCGGGGGCCCAAGGCGCGGCGAGCCAAATCGACTTTCAGCAGGAGACCCAGACCAGAGCCACCGCCAGCCACGTCGTCTATCGAATCCCCGGACCCGGTCCTCAAGACTCCCTCAGCCTCAACGCGCGGGGCCAAGTGAGCTGGACCCGAGCCAAGCAGCCGGCCCGGACTTGGTCCATGCCCGGGTTCCCAACGACCCTCGCCCGGGATCACTCGGCTCAGATCGCGGCCAGCGGAGACTCCCGAGGCAACGTGGCCCTGACCCTCGGAACCGGTCAGTCGCTCCCCCTCCTCGCCGCCCACCCGGGCCGCGCGCTGATCAGCCTCCGATTCAGCGACAATGGTCGTCGCTTCCTGACAGCAGTCAGAGACGAGATCGCGATCTGGGACACCGCCACTCAGCGGACCCTCGTGCGGCGGGCCTTTAACCCCCCCAGGCACGTCGTGGAGGCAGATCTCTCTCGAGCGGGGACGCAGTGGGCGGTCCGGTTCGACAACAAGAGGACGCTCCTGCACGCCGCCGACGGCAAGGAGACGCTCTTCAAGAACACGATCGCGGGTCCTTGCTTCGGCCCCGCCGGAGTCCCCGAGGCAGGCACGGGAGAGCGGATCTGGTGCGCGACGCTGGAAGGCGTCGCTAGCCACGTCACGGAAGACCTCCTCTACGCTGTGATCCGCGAGAGCCTGGAGGTTCGCTCGATCAAGATCTCCCGGAGCGGCTACTACTGCCTCATCACCCGCTCCGACGGCGTGGCCTGCCTCTACAAGGTCAAAGGCCGCCGCCTCCTGGCCCGCTACCGGACCCAGCAGGTCGCGAGTTGGCCGCCCGAGATCGACGAACAGAGCCGCCAATTCAGCCTCCCGACGCCAGAAGGCGCGGCCGGCCTCTGGGACGGGGCCCTCGTCCAAACGGGAAACCTCTACCAAGACGACGTCGACTTCAGTCGCGTCACGGCCCTCGGCGAGAACGCGTTCGCCGTCGCGGGGACGAGCCGCCTGATCATTTACCGCTGGACGAGCCGCCTCCCCGTCAAGCGTCTCCGAACGCCGGGCCGGACGGACTTGATCGCCTTCGATCCGGCTAGCCGCAGGATCGGCGCCTGCGGGAGGTCCTGGTTTGCTGAGTTCGACCCCGTGCGCGGACAGGCCTCTCGAACCGTGGCTCTCCCCAAGGGCTTCCGCCCGCTCACGCTCTGCTACTGGCCGACGCTCAAGGCCTGGCTGATGGGCGACCTCGACCACAACGAGATTCTCATCGTCGACCGCAAGGGAGGCACGCGGCTCCAGAGCCTCACCGAGGCGGGCCAGGTCGGCTGCTCGCTCCTCGAGCGAGCGAGTCCAGAGGCCCTCCTCCTCGGCGGGGCGGGCGGGCTGCACGTGTTTCGTCCCAAGACGACGCCCGGCCCTCAACTCGAACGCTGGAAACTCGGACCCGCCCGCGTTCTGAGCGGGGCTGTGTTCACACCTCAAGGGGGGTTCGCGATCACGTCTTGGACCCCTCCCCGGGCCGGGGCCAATGTCAGCATGCAGACCCTGCGCGGCGAGCTCTGGAGCCTGATGGATCAGGGCAAGGTCAGCCGCCTCCAGTCCCATTCGGGCGCGGCGCTGGCTCTCGCCTACAGCCCTGCCAGCGGACTCATGGCTTGGATCGGCGGGAGCGAACTCTACCTCTACGACGTGAGACAGGGGGCCCTCCTGGCGGTCTTGCGGGGTCTCCTGCCCAGCGACGCCGGAGGCGTGGGCCTGGTCTGGTCAAAGAACGGAGAGCACCTCGTCGCGCCCTACGAGTTGACTCGAGTCCTCAAGGCTTGGAACCTGAGAGCGCTCGGCCTGTTCGACACGCCCGCCGAGGCGGTCAAGCGCGTCGAACGCCTCACGCGGCTGCGCGTCGTCGGACTCCAGGCGATCAATCAGCCCGAGCCGCACGAACTGGAGTTGGCCCGGCGCTTGGCGCGGGCGGCTCGCTAGAGCGGGCTCCAGGCTTGGCTGGTGTCGCGCCCTTGTTCGGCTCGCCCCCCTGGGTCAGGCTCAGTTCCTGTGGATCCGATCCGAGACTTCCTCGAACACCTGGTCAGCGCTGGCCGATTGACGCGGCCTCAAGCGGAGGCTGCGCTCAAGCACGGCGTCGGTCGCGGCGTCTCGCCCCTCCAGGTCCTCGTCGAGCAGCGACTCCTCCAAGCGAGCGAAGTCCCCAGGGCCTCGAGTCGGCTCGGGCAAGTTGGCTCGGCCCCGGCCAAGGAGGCCTCTCCGGCGACGCGACCCTCGCGGCGCCGACGCCTGGGTTGGGCCTCGATCTGGGGCCGGAGGCAGCGAGGACGGAGACGCGCGAGGATCCGAGCTCCAGCCAGCGCCGCGCCCAGCCCCTCCCAGACGAAGTCAGCCAGGCCCTCGCCCAAGGCCGCTCACTCGGGCGCTACGCGGTCCTGTCCGAGCTCGGGCGAGGAGGGATGGGCGTCGTCTATCGCGGCTACGACCCAGAGCTGCGCCGGACCGTCGCGATCAAGCAGCTCCTCCTCCGCCCGGGGGAGGCGCCAGACGTCTCCGCGCGACGCCTGCGACGCTTTCAACTCGAGGGGCGGGCAGCCGCCAAGCTCCACCACCCGGGGATCGTGGGTGTCCTTGAGGTCGGCGAGGCCGCTGGGAAGCCCTTCTTGGTCATGGACTACGTCGAGGGCCGCCCCCTCAACGAGGTCCTCGAAGATCCCCAGATCACCCCGCGCGAGATCTGCGAGCTGATTCGAGGAGCGGCCGACGCCTTGGGCCACGCCCACGCGGAGGGGATCGTGCACCGCGACGTGAAGCCAGCCAACATTCTCGTCGACCTCAAGGGCAAGGCCCGCCTGACCGACTTCGGCCTCGCTCGTGACATGGACCTCGTCGGCAGCTCGAGCCTCAGCCAAGCCGGACAGATCCTGGGCACGCCCCACTTCCTGAGCCCGGAGCAAGCCGCCGGCAAACCAGAGCTAACTTGCCCAGCCTCGGACGTGTTCGCCCTGGGCGGCGTGCTCTATCGCGCCCTGACAGGAGTCCTGCCCTTTGACGGGGACTCGCTGATCGAACTCCTGGGTCAAGTCGTCGGAGCAGATCCGGTCCGACCTCGCGAGATCAGCCCTCAGATCAACCGTGACCTCGAGACGGTGATCCTCAAGTGCCTCGAGAAGGACCCCGCTCGCCGCTACACCTACGCCGGCTGCCAAGGCGCCTCGGCTCGCTTCGATCGGCTCGAGCAGAACGCCGTCGGCGCTGTGACAGGGGAGGCCGTCTACCGAATCCCGGGGCCACGACCCGGCGACTCGCTCGAGGTCAACGCGGACGGGGCGGTGACCTGGCGGAGCAGCGAGGGCACACGAAGCTGGGCCATGCCCGCGTTCCCAACCTCCCTGGCTCGCGACGAGCGAGGCCGACTCGCGGCCAGCGGGGACCTCGAAGGCAACGTCGTGATCCGGACGCCCAACGCGAGCGCTCTGCCCTTGTTCAAGGCGCACGAGCGCCCGATCCACTCGCTCCGATTCGCGGCCCGAGGCCGGCTCCTGCTCACGGCCTGCGAGACGGGAATCGCGATTTGGGACACCCAGACAGGCAAGGCCCTCCACCGTCGCTCTTTCACCGGCTCCAAGGTCGAGGAGGCCGACATCTCCAGCGACGGACATCAGTTCGGCGTGCGCTTCGCGGACCGAACGGTCCTGATCCACCCAGCCGAAAAAGCCGAATTCAGGGTCCGGGGTGTCGTCGCGGGACCGTGCTTCGCTCGCCAACCCTCCACGGCTGAGGCCGGCGGAGTGTGGGTCGCGCTCAGCGACGGGATCACCCAGATCATCAACCGCAAGCTGCTCCTCCCCGTGGTGCTCGGCGAGCGCGGGGCTTCGATCGAGTCGCTGCGGGTCTCGCGCGACGGGCTCTACTTGGTCTACTCCCGCCGGGACGGAGTGGCTTCCCTCCACCAAACCTTCGGCATGACCCTCTTGGCGCGCTTTCGAATCTCGCGTGGCCTGACCTGGCCGGCTGAGATCGACGGCCAGAGCATGTTGGTCAGCGCCACGAGCGCCAGCGGGGCGGCGGGACTCTGGGCGATCGCGCCGAACAGCACCGGCCTTCCCTACCGAACGAGCGCCAACTACACCCGACTCCTCGACTTGGGCAACGATCGCTTCGCCGCGATCGCGCTCAAGCGCCAGATCCTCCACTACCGCTTCGGCCAGATCGAGCCGATCCGCACGATCAAGGTCCCCTCGCAACCCACGCTCTTGGCCTACGACGCCGAGAGCGGGCGATTGGCCGCCCTCGGCGCTGGAATGCTGGCGGAGTTCAACCTCGAGGACGGCTCAAGCGGAGGCCAGGCCTACGAGCTGCCGAAGATTCGAAATCCCTTCGCGATCGCCTCCACTCCCTCCGAGGAGAGCTCTGGCAACTGGGATCCGAGAGGACCCTCCGGCTGATCTCGCACCCTGGGTCCGCGCTCTCGCTGGTTCGCTCCGAGCGGGGTCGTCTCCTGGCTTGGGTTGGCGGCGACGCGATCTACCTCTACGACCTTGAGGCGAATCGACTCCTCGCCGTGATCCAAGGGATCCTCCCCCCTCGGGGCGCCGCGACGACCGGCCTCGTGTTCTCCAGCGACGGGCGCCACCTGGTCAGCGCCTACGAGACCCCTCGCTACCTCCAGGCCTGGAACCTGGAGTCCTTGGGGCTGTTCGACACCCCTGCCGAGGCCGTTGAGCGAATCGCTCGCCTGACGCGGCTCCGGGTCGTCGGCTTGGACGCAGTCAATCAGCCCGATCGCGGAGAGTTCGAGCTCGCCCGTCGCCTGGCCCGCTGAAAAGCGCCGCTCGCCTCGGCTCCAACCGGGTTACCCTGTCGCCCGTGAGCGATTCCAGCCCCGAGCCAACTCCTCCCGACGCCCCTCCGAGCGCTCCCGAGCCGAGCTCCGTCGCGACGCTCGCGGCC
>JAESQQ010000777.1 GCA_016765095.1 Planctomycetota bacterium
ACGGCTCACAACACGCCTTGGTAGGGGCGGGGTTTACCCCCGCCCGCCCCCCAGACCTTGCCGATCGGCCTCTCAGGAGCTTCCTTGGCCCTCCTAGGGCGTCTCCGGATCGCTCGCCTCTTCCACAGCCGGCGCGGGCTTCCGAAAGGGGTGGAAGAGCTGACCGAGGAAAGTCCGGGGGAGCCGCTTGGTCGTCCCGTAGACGATCGGCCAGTGCTGATCCGGCATGTGATAGGTGCCGAAGAGTCGATCGAAGAGCGGGAAGTGGACCGCGTAGTTCGTGTCGATCGCTGGGCGGTCGCTGCTGTGGTGCCAGTGGTGGTATTGAGGCGTCACGAGGACCCACTTGAGCGGACCGAGCGGGATCCCGACGTTGGCGTGGGTGAACACCGCCTGGAGCGCAGCCAACACGACGTAGAGGTTGAGCGCCTCGGGCGACGCGCCGAGCAAGTAGAGCGGGACCATGGCGAGGGTCCGATCGACGATCGTCTGGAGGAGGTGTGTGCGCGAGCCCGCGAGCCAGTCCATGTGCTCCGCGCAGTGGTGCACGGCGTGGAAGGGCCACAGGATTGGGATCTCGTGGTACGCGCGGTGGACCCAGTAGAGGACGAAGTCCGCGCAGAGCGCGAGCAACAGGACCTGGACCAAGAGCGGCAGCCCCGCGACCTGGGCCTGGAGGGTCTCGCTGACGGCCCAGAAGAAGGCCTTCGGCGCGAAGCCGTTGGCGATCACGATCAGAAACGCGATCAAGACGTGGTTGAGCGCGAAGTAGAACAAGTCGAGCTGCCACTCCGGCCGGAGCACAGCCTGCTCCGGATAGCGCGGGATCACCTTCTCTATGAAAATGAACAAGATCGCGGAGGCGAGCAGGTCGAGCACGAGCCAGTCGACCCCAATCGACATGCGCGTCTCCGCGACGACGCCTGCCTCGACGCCCCAGCCTCCGAGCAGGTAGGCGAGCGCCGTCAGGAGCACGCCAAGCGCGCCGAGGCGCTTGCGACGATTCAAGGCGAAGGTCAGGACGCCGAACACGACCGAGCAGACCATGCAGCCCATGAGCACGAGCCTGAGCGTCTCAACGTCGTAGTTCTCGCGGAGCTCCGCGGTCGTGAGCCAGGTCGGATAGCGAAACGCCAGCACGGCCAGCACGCTGATCACTCCAAGAACGACCGAGATATAGCCGCTGATTCGCCCTTGCCCGACTCGAAGCGTCGCCTCGGACATGTCCTCGATCTGGCGCTCGCCATACTCGTAGGTGTCGGGGTCCTGCTCGCTCACGTGCAACTGCCTTGGGTCGGGTCCTAGGTCACAGGGTATCTGCTTGGGGCGCGCTGATTGGGTGCGAGGACGCCTCCGTCAGGTACCCTTGGTCCCCCACCCGAGGAGTCCCCGATGCCGATCCGCCTCTACTACGCACCCAAGACTCGCGCTGGCCGCGTGCGTTGGTTGCTCGAAGAGCTAGCGACCCCCTACGAGCTGGTCGCGGTCGACCGCGAGGGTGGCGAGTGCGACGGGTCGGAGTATCGGGCGATCCACCCGCTGGGGAAGGTCCCCGCCATAGCCGACGGCGAGCAGGTGGTCTTCGAGTCGGCCGCGATCTGCTTGCACTTGGCCGATCGCTTCCCCGAGAAGAACCTAGCCCCTGCGCTAGGAACCCCAGAGCGCGGCCTCTACTACCAGTGGATCGTCTACGGCGTCGCGACGGTCGAGCCCGCGGCCATGGCGACTTTCTTCGCCGCCGACGACGAGGCGAAGGCCACAGCCGCCGCTGCCCTGGGAGAGGTCGTGGGAGTCGTGGGCCAGGCGATCGAGCGGGGGGGGCCCTTCCTCCTCGGCGAGCAGTTCAGCGCGGCTGACGTCCTGGTGGGATCCGGCCTGCTCTGGGGTCGCGACATGGGCTGGCTCGACGGCCAACCCGCGCTGGCGGAATACGCAGACCGTCTCGCCGAGCGACCGGCGTATAAAGCCTCGCTTGCCTAACACCTCGCGCCTCGCCAAGAGGTCAATCGCCCGCACGAAGGAGGACTTCTGACCGACCCACGCCACCTCGAGCTCTATAAGAACCTGCTCCTCGACGCGCTCCTCGACGACGGCGTCGTCACGGATCCGGAGGAGGCCTCGCTGGCCGACTTCGCGAGCGCCGTTGGGCTGAGCGACGAGGCAATCCGCGCGCTGCGCGAGGAGGTCGTCGCCCAACCTGCGGTCGCGGCCCAGCTGCTGGCGCTCCAAAGAGCCGAAGACGAACCGCCGGCGGGACTCCCCAGCGAGGAGTCCTCCTCCGAGTTCATGGACCCGGACGGACCGGGCTGGGAATCGGACGAGCTCACGATCCCGGACTTGTCAGAGACCGACGAGGCCCTCTCCGAGCGCCACTCCCGGCTGCGCATCCTGCGGGAGATCGCCAGCGAAACCGGCTGCCGCGTCACTGAGCTCAGCACCGCCTGTCGCGTCGCCACGTGCAACAGCGAGGATCCCGAGGTTCAGGCGCGCCTGCGCCAAGCCGCCGGCGGCGAGATCGAGCTCGAGTTCGAGCCGCTCTCGACGGGTCCCGGAGGACTCGCGGTCGTCTGGCCTGAGGCGGGCCGAAACCTGCTCCGCGAGGTCAAGGCCATAGCTGGCTGGCGACTCGCATTCGTCCCCAGCTACGTCACGACAGACCGCAGGCTGGAGTCGGTCAGCCACAAGGAAGGCTGGCTCTACTTTCGCGCGAGCCAAGGCCTCGGGATCTACACGCGCTTCGGCAGCAAGCGCGGCTCCCTGATCTCGGTGTTCGTCGGCTTTGGCTCCGAGGAGCTCAACGATCCCGCCTACGCCGCAGCTCGGAAGAAGATCGCCGCTGACTGCGACCTCACGCTCGGCGAAGGCTGGGTGCTCGAGGAGGCGGACGGGCGCCTGGAGGCCAAGCGCGTTCTGTCGTGCGCGGCCATGACCGATCCCGGCATGGTCCTGAGCGTCGCCAACGCCCTCGAGCAGCTCTCGGCCCACGTCGCCCTCCACGTGGCCGGCTGCACCCCGAGACCGTAGACCGGTGAGTCCGCGCTCGTCACCCACGCCAAGAGCCGCTGGGCGAAGTCGGATAGACCACGAGATTTGCACGGAGGACCTAGCCCTCAGGATCGGGCCGAGCCACTCGGCCGTCACAGCCGTCAGGACTGCCTCAGTCCCCGGCCCCATCTACGCCTGGCGGAAACTCTAGTTCCAGCGGCTTCCCTCTATAACCGCTTCGGTCGTGCCCTAGAGGGAGCGGGAGAGGATGAATCAACGGCACCCCTCCTCCACCGAGAATCACAATCGCCGACCCTCCGGCACTAATCGGATATGCGATGGTGCGGTCGGGGTGGTTGGTCTTGGATACCTCAACAGACAATCGATACCCCATTCTCGCTAACGCAGCCTCTTCACCAGAAGACCACCCAAGCTCCACGAGGTTGGTGCTGTGCCGCCCGGTCCGTCTAAAGTGCTGATTTTGGCGACTAATGGCGAGCCGCAGCAGCGCCCAGACCCTGCGATTCTTCTGGTTCCACAGCCATTCCTCAGTTCGCGCCCCGGCTGCATATGAGACCTGGCGCCACCGGTTTAGCCTGGTTTCCGAATCGTGCAGCCAGAGTGCGCCTGGCTTGTTGCCACCACTTGAGTAGACGATACGTGTGGAGCCGAGAAGCTGGATCAAGCCCACACCTTGGGTGGACCTTGTGACCACAACCTTCCTTCCCGACTGATTTGTCCGACGGCGACCTAGGCACTTGACGTGTCCCTTACCCCCTGACTTGGCAGCGAGAAGGGCGAGGGTACGAAGATCAAAGCAAGGTGGTCGTCGTGTCTCGCGTCCGCCGAGGCCGGGAACAATCAGGAACTGATGGACTGCGTAGAGAGACAGTGCCCGGGGTAGACCTATCCTGTGATCTTCGGCAAATCGCTCAAGCTGGCCGACGACTTCGGCAGGCGTCACGACAACGCCTCCACGTAGGGACGCATTTTTCGCCAGACGCCTAGGCTTCTCGCGAGGCGGAATAGCTCACGGCCATTCCAGTGGGGAGCAGCCTTGAGTCCCTTCAGCGCGTCGTATGCCGTC
Organism: Planctomycetota bacterium; assembly: GCA_016765095.1. Lineage (GTDB taxonomy): Bacteria > Planctomycetota > J058 > J058 > J058 > NORP233. The sequence goes on from JAESQQ010000777.1 coordinate 4,073, forward strand.
CCGAATGGGACCCGCCGAGAGTAGCGCCAGCAATCGACCACAGTTCGAACAGGGCTCGTGATCGAGACAGACACGCCATGAACGCTCAACTCGTCAATGCCCAGCGCTGGGTCAAGGAATTTTTGCTGTACACGAAGGACATGAAGCTGAGAGCGCCTCGCTCTCGGGGAGTTCTGCCTTCGAGGCATCATCACCCAGGTGCCATCTGCCGAGACCGTCGTGAGGTCGTAGTAGTCCAGCGCGGTCAACAGGCACACCACGGCCCTTGGAAAGCGGAGGCAGAATCCAGCCGCCTTCCAGAGCGGATGGAGTTCGACCCCTGCTCCGACATAGACCCCTCGGTCTACCCTCCTCAGTTCACCGCTAGCCACCAACCGCCCGAGGACCGCAGACGGAACCTCTATGTCGCCGGCTCGGAACATCACCCCAGTCGAGGCAACCTCACGAACGCGGCCCGTAAACCCTTTGTCTTTCGCTATCTCAGGCGCAGTCATGTTTCGTTTCCACGCCAGTGGAGCACAGACGGTATGGCTAAGCAACGCCTGGCGTTGCGTTAGCATTCCCTGTTGTGCCTCATGGCGTGGAAACGAAACATGCGGTGCCAACCTTTGGCGGGCATGCCAGGGCGCAAAGGGATTGGGTAGGAGCTTCTTCTTGGTGACGTGGGTCGGCCTAGGGCGCGGGAGGATCGCCCCTCCGCTCTCCTTGATAGCCCTGGGACGGATTCGTTCGACGTGGAGGCCGTCAACGGGCTTCGGTTCCGACTGGGGCCGAGTGAGTTCGCCTGGCCTGGGAGGCCGCCGGACCGACCGTTCGCTCGGCCATTGCCGTCTCGTCCTGAATGCAAGCACCTCCTTGGACCGATAACCAAGACATGCACCGCCGTGTCGTAATCCCTGCTCTCGCCCTAAGCGTCGCGCTCTTGTCTACCTGCTTCCTCGGCCCAGCAAGGTCGTCCTCGCGAATGAGAGTGCTCGTATGCGTAAGCGACCGATACTTGGTCGAGCCAAAAGAGTGGGAGCGTGTAGCCCGCGGGACGCTCGGCCCGCATGACTCGGCGCGAAGCCGCTGCAACAAGCCAGGGCGAACTTGGCGACTGCCTCCCCAGCCGGGGCTGTCCCGAGGAGGAAGCGTCTCCCTAGTCACCTTCGACGGCAGCGCGACGTGCGAGGCAGATCGTTCGGACCCACGGGCAATCGTGATTGGTGACCTAGTTCGCGCGCATGGTGCGATCCGGCTACCAGACAATGCGCAGTTGACGGAGGTCGAGGTCATCGACGGCGGCGGAAATCGCCTTGTAGTCGTCTTGCGGTCCGAGGTGTGGCGCGGCCGGTCCGGCGTGATCGTCGCAACATGGGACCCAAAGGACGGCTCCGTCGCAGTGGCACTCGATACATGGGACCTCCTGGCACGAGACTACGGCTGCGCGTTGCAGTCCAGGAGTGCGGAGGCAACCGTTGAAGCCATGCCCTCTGGGCAGCGCCACCTGATCGAAGGCGTTGTGATCGATCTCGTCGTGACGAGTGACTAGCCAGCGTCATTGCCCACTTCAGTCGCGTTCTCCTAGGCACTGGGGTCGCTTCTGGGGAGCCCCTCAATCTTCCTGTGTAGGCGTGAACCCAGGTGCGGGGCCAAGGTATCTCCCGTTCGTTCGTTCGTAGTTCGACCCGAAGTGGGCAACATTTGCCCACTCGATAAGGACGACGGCACGCAGGCGGATCTAGCGGCACTCTCTTTGATAGCCCTGGGACGGATTTGTATACGGATTCGTTCGTTACGCCAGCTCGTCGTCGACATGGTCAACGCCAACGGGTGGGGCCTGCCCAAGGTCGTTGGCGAACTCCGGAAGCTCGGGATCTCGATTGGCCGCACCACCGTCCAGCGGATCTTCGAGGAGGAGTTGCCAGAGGGCAGGCCAGAGCCGACCAAGTCGAACGTCCCGCCGCGTCATTCTTGCACCATTCCGTCACTGGGCCATCACAGTCAGCGAGGCCGGACTCCAAGCGCTAGACTCTCCGCCTAGCCTAAAGGGAAGCCCATATGCGTTCGCTCGCTCTCGTTGTTCCGCTCCTGCTCGTGGGCGGCTCGCTCTTCGCGCAAGACGTCAAGGGCTTGAGCAAGAGGCTCGGCGCCCCAGAGCCCGAGGCTAGAGAGGAAGCTGCCAAGGCCTTGGGCAAGCTGGGCAAGGAGGCGATCCCGGCGATCCCCGCCCTCCTCCAGGCCAGCCGGGACAAGAACTTCAAGGTCCGCCTCGCGGTTGCGACCACCCTCGGAGGTCTCGGAGCTCCTCCTGAGCCCGAGGTCCAAAAGCGACTGGTCGAGCTGCTCTCGGACAAGGGCGGAGCCGTCCAAGCAGCCGCGGCGGAGTCCCTCGTCCGCGTCCGAGCCTGCGCCAGCGCCGTTGGCCCGCTTGCCAAGCTCCTGAGCAACCGGCAGTGGAAGGTCCGGGTCTCAGGGCTGAGGGCGCTCGGGACTGCGGGCGTGGCCGGAGAGTCCGCGTTGGCGAGGATCGAAGGGTTGGGCAAGAACGATCCAAGCGCCAGTGTCCGCGCTCAAGCGAGCGCGTCCGCGAAGCAGATCCGCGCCGCGATCGAGGGCAAGGCGAAGGCCGCGATCGAGGGCAAGGCGAAGGCCGAGGGGGCCGCGAAGGCGAAGGCCGAGGCGGCTGCGAAGGCGAAGGCCGAGGGGGCCGCGAAGGCGAAGGCCGAGGCGGCTGCGAAGGTGAAGGCCGGGGCGGCTGCGAAGGCGAAGGCCGAGGCGGCTGCGAAGGTGAAGGCCGGGGCGGCTGCGAAGGTGAAGGCCGAGGCGGCCGCGAAGGCCGGCGCCTCGCCAGCCAGTGGGGGCAAGCGCTTTCTCGGCGCGACCTTTCGAGAGGGTCTCAGAGGTCTGGTGGTGGCGAGTGTGACTCCTGGGTGCGCTGCGCTCGGGCTCGACCTCGCCGTGGGAAGCCCCCTGGTGAGTATCGATGACCAGCCGGTCCGGACCCTGGAGGACTTGGAGCGAGTGCTTAAGGGCTACGCCGTCGGTGAGCGGATCAACCTCGATCGGTTCAGCATGAGGAGCGGCGACGAGAGGCAGCACACCCTGAGCGCCGCCGACTGGGTTGGCCTGAAGGCGAAACCCCAGACCAGCAAGCCCAAGGAAGACACGGGGCCGGGGTGGGCTCGGTTCGTCGCGAGCTCCAGACGCGAGGCCGACTGGGCGGCTGGGATCGTCGCCCTCAGGCCTCGGATCGCCGAAGCCCTTCCAGCCCTGATCGAGAACTCGTTCAACTCCGCGAGCAACCTCTACCCCTTCGCGAGGGTCGTGTTCCCTGGCTTGGGCGAGGCTGCGGTCCCAGGCCTCCTGGCGAACCTCGACTCGAAGGACTCTAGGATTCGACAATACTCCGTCCAACTGCTCGGCCTCGTGGGGCCCCCGGCGAGCAGGGCGGTAGAGAAGCTCCAGGCCCTCGCTGCGGATCCCGACGACGACCACGCGCTGCTCGCGCTTTGCCAGATCGCAGGGGACACACCCGAAGTCCGCAAGCTGTTGGAGGTGTGGGTCAAGGTTTCGGGCGGCCCACGGCACCGACAGTACGATCTGCGAAGGGCAGCTGAGATCCTCGGCCGGCGGGGAGATCACGCTCTGCTCGCCAAGCTCCTAACCGACCCGAATCCCGAGGTTCGCGAGAACGTCGTTGAGGGGATTCGACGAGCTGGACCGAAGGCGGCAGCCGTGACGCCGGCGATCCTCGCGCAGATCAATGTCGAGACCTCCTCCTCGGCCTACTTGGACCTGCACGCGGCCCTCGGGGTCGCGGCCGGCAGCGAGCACGTGGCTGCTGTCCTTCCAGTCCTCTTGAGAGCGCTTCCTGACGAACGCTCCCACGGTGCGTACGGCAAGGCTGCCATGTGGGCGCTGACCGAGTTCGGAGAACCCGCGATCGCCCCTCTCGCGAAAGTGATCACGACCAACACCTCGTGGCGCGCTCGAGACAAGGCTGCGATAGCGCTCTCAATCCTGGCCGAACAACACGCAAGCACGGTCGCTCCTCTCCGGAAGCTCTTGACTGAGGACGACTCAGACCTCCTCTCGTGCGCTGGCAGGGGTCTCGGGCGCTCGAAGACTGCGGAGGGGAAGGCAGCCTTGGAGGAGCTCTTCACTCAGGGCAAGTCGGCCGCCGTGAAGTCAGCGCTCGAGACCCTCGCGAAGAACTCGACCTTGGGGCCCGGGTTCGCGGCGGCGATCGTGAAGGCTACCGAGTCGAAGGATCGCTCGGTTCGGAAAGCGGCCGTCTCGGCTTGCGGCGCCCTCGGGCTCAAGGGCGCGCGGCCTGCGCTACGGGCGCAGTTCGACGCCGTGGGCCGGAAGGAATCCGACCCGGCGGTGACGTGCCTCAGAGCCTTGATCGCAATCGGGCCAAGCGAGGCAGACCTCCCCCGCTACACGCTCGCCTTGGGGTGGGGCCGCAAGGCGCGGAGCCTTGCGCTTCGAGGGTTCTATGGCTTGGGGCCTGGAGCGCTGAAGGCAGTGGCCGCGATCGCTCCCAGCCTGGCGAGCTACACGGAGGAAGAGGCCGAGGACGCAGAGCGGATCTTGCTTCGACTTGGGACCGCCGCGATCGCTCCGCTCGAGGCCGCCAAGGCGGGGCAGAACGCGAGCGCGAGTCGGGCCATAGACCGCGTCGTCACCAAGTTGAAGAAGACCAAGTAGATTCTCAAAGAGCAACTGCCACCCTGGGACGGATTCGTATTCGTTGCGACGGCACGCAGCCACCCTCAAGGCGCCTGGCGTTGGGCGAGCGAGTCGTGGAGACTCTACGGGTGAGCCCTTCCCTGCCGCAGTTCGGCCGCTACCCAACGCTCGGTGTGCTCGGCCAGGGCGGCATGGGGACTGTCTACTTGGCCCACCACCCGGAGCTGGGGGTCGAGCTCGCGATCAAAGTTCTCGTCTCAGGGCGGGGGGCGACGCAAACGCAGCGCGCGCGCTTTCAGCGCGAGGTTCGCTCGCTGGGGGAGCTTCGCCACCCCGGCCTAGTCCAGATCCTAGATGCGGGGGAGCAGGACGGGGTCCCCTGGTTCGCCACGCAGCGGGTCGAGGGCCTGAGCCTCGCGGAGCGGCTGCGAAGACACGGTCCGCTCTCTCCAGACGAGGCGCTGGGGCTCGGGGTGCAGCTCTGCTCTGCGCTGAGCGTGGCCCACGCGCGCGGGATCCTGCACCGAGACCTCAAGCCGGAGAACGTGCTCGCGACGCCGGACGGCCGCTACGTGATCACCGACTTCGGGCTCGCCAAGGACGTCGCGAGCGCGGAGTCGGTCCGGCTCACCCAGACGGGCGCCTTGCAAGGGACGCCGGGCTACTGGGCGCCGGAGCAGGCGGGCGGGCACGGGAAGGAGGCGACCTTCGCGACTGACGTCTACGGGGTTGGAGCGGTGCTCTACGCGGCGCTGACGGGGGTCCCCCCGATCACGGGGGAGAGCCTGTTCGAGCTGAGCGTGGCGACGCTAGAGCAGGCGCCGGTCTCGCCCTCGACGGTGGCGGCGATCCCGCTCGGACTGGAGCGGGTCGTCCTGCGCTGCCTGGCGAAGTCCCCCGACGAGCGCTTCGCGTCGCTGGACCTGCTCGAAGAGGAGCTCCGGCGTCTGGAGGGCTGGCCTCCGGATCCGGAGTCGACGGTGGAGAACCGCGCAGCGCTCCGCTGGAAGATCGCGGGCGGGGTGCTGCTCGGGCCGGTGCTCGCGCTGGCGGGCCTCGCGCTCGCGCTTAGCGGAGGCTTCTCAGACTCGGCTGGCCTCGAGACGCCCTCGGCCACAGCCTCACCCTCCCGACCGGGTCGCTCCCTCCTCG
>JAESQQ010000778.1 GCA_016765095.1 Planctomycetota bacterium
CCCTTTCGACACTCAACTCTTCCTAGTAAAGCGGAGCGCGATTCTGAGCGAGGTCGCCTTCATAGCGAACGGGAGTCGTGAGACCACCCTCGTGGGCGACCTCTCAGAATCGTGGCCTCCGGTTTAGGCCGCACCCATGAGCTGGAATCTTCACGACGCGACCCTCGGTCTGGGTGCACTCGGTCAGGGGCCGCTCGGGTCTCGAGTCGACCTTCGGCCCAAGCGCGCCCCTCGAGCCCTCGCCTTCGCGCTAACTTTCCTCGTCGTCTGTGCGCACTTCGGTGCTGAGCCCGCCTCCGCAGACGAGGTGATTCTCCGGAGCGGGCGCGTCGTCAAAGGGGAGGTGCTCCCGGCCGAGACCGAGCACGCTCCGCTTCGAGTCCGAATTCAGCGGGGCCGCCAGAGCGCGATCGTCGAGTTCGAGCGGGCTGAGGTCCGCTACATTCGCCGACTGGGGGCCAATGCCGAGCGCGTGCTTCGCCAAGTCGACGAGGCCTTGGCTCTGGGCGAAGCTGCCCGGGCTGCCAAGATCCTGACCGCCTATCTAAGGAAGAACCCTGAAGACGCGCGGGGCTATCGCGAACTCGGCTTCGCGCACCTCCTCGCAAACAAACCCCAACCTGCGGTCCACGCGCTCGAAGAGGCTTGCCGTCGCGACCCGCAAGATCTGGAGTCCAAGCTCAGTCTGGCCAGCGGGCAGCTGCTCCTCGGTCGACGAGACGCCGCGATCGAGACCTATCGTCAAGCGGGGACGCTCGCCCCACGCCACGCGCGGACCTGGTTGAAGTTGGCCGATCTCCTCCTCCGACGCTGGAAGGCGCGCCTGGACGCAATCGAGATCGCGCCCGCCCCGGTCAAGGGCGCCCCAGACCGGCGAGGAGCGGAGCGCGCGGCGGCCGGAGCTGATCGCAAGGAGGCGCTCGAGGCCTTTGAACACGCCAAGCAGGCCGATCCCCGTGACGAGGAAGTCGTGTTGACCCACGCCCGGATCCTTCTGGAAGGGCCCGAGGGACCGAAGCGAGCTCGAGAGGTGCTGGGGCGTTTCCTCCGTCGGGTGCCTCAAGCCGCCGGCGCAGCGCGGCTCCTGGCCCAACTCGAGGCAGCGGGGGGCCAGCACCGTCAGGCTCTCCTGCGCGTCATTGACCTCCTCAAGCGCCGGAACCTCGTCCCCGAGTTGCGAGAGCACCTCGAGTCCGAGGCCGCGCTCTACGCCTGGCTCAAGGACGGGGCCAAGACCCCAGCGCCCCCCGGAATGGACGCCAGCGCCGACGGCGTCGATCTCAACCGAGCTCGGCTCCGGCTCCTGCTCCTCCTCGACTTGTTGCCAGACGAGCCCCGCCTCCTCCTCGCGCTGGCCCGCGTCGAGCTTCGGGCGACCGACTTGTCCCAGGCTCGAATCTGGCTGGATCGGGTCGCGCTTGCCCTCGGTCCCAAGGCTGAGGGAGAAATCGCTGACCGAGTTCGCGCCGACGCCGCGATCCTGTCCCGGATCTCAGCCCGACTCCTCAAGGCCAAGATCGTGCCCGGCGTCGCTCCGCCCAAGGCCTTCTTCGGGCCCAAGGTCGCGCTCTCCCAGGCCGTGCGCACCGCCCAGCTCGTCCCTTGGCTCCCAGCAGCGCACCGAACTCACGCCCAGGCCCTCGAGCGCGCGGCCAAGTTCCAGGAGGCCGCCAAGGCCTATGCCCGCGGAGCACAGCGAGCCAGCGGCCCCGCCCGCGACGAGCTGACCAAGGCCGCTCAAGCCGCCCTCGAGCGGGCGCGGCGCAAGCAGGAACACAAGGAGATGTAGAGGAGCGGCCAGAGGCGCGCCTCTCTGTTTCTTCCCTCAGATCGGGATCGTCTAGACCCCTCCACAACGCCCAGGTGCCGCCCTCGAACACGCCAGAGTATGATCCCGCCCGCCTTCCTCCGCGCGCGAGGGGAGGGCTGAGGTGCGCACCATGTCTCTCCCACTCTCCCCCCCCTCGGCGGCCACGCTGGTTGGGACGCGCGGCGTCAGCTCTGGGCCTCTTGCTCTTGGTCTTGCCTCTGCAGGGCTGTCCACTCTGGATGGCAGGGGCGATCCTCGAGGACGTTTTCCCCGACTCCAAGCCGCTCGTGGACACGAACTGGGCCAAGAGCGAGTTCGCGGTGATCTCGAGGGACACCCCGAGCGAGGAGCTGTTCGACGTCGAGGCGAGCTACGACGACGGGGACGAGCGCGACGAGGACATGCTCTGCGACCTGGGCGAAGACGAGGACCTGGGCGACGTCGTCGTGGAGCTGAGTGCGGGCATCTACCTCATGGAAAACGCCGTCCTCCTCAAGGGGGCCAAGACATTCACGATCAAGGGGGCCGGGCCGAACAAGACACGCCTCGTGCTGGACACTGAGTCGCGCAACGCCCTCAAGATCGTTGGTGCCGAGCGAGTCCACATTGAGGGCCTGACCCTCGCTCCCTACTCGAGCGACGGAGTCACGATCTACGACTGCCCCGACGTCACTGTGACCAACGTGGCTTTCGCGGGGGCCTTGTTCGGGCTCCGGCTCAAGGACAGCGTCGCGGTCGTGACGAGCAGCGTGTTCGCCGGCTGCCAGTCGGGGATCTACGCCAAGTCGAGCGCAGTCGAGGTCCGCGAGGTCTGCTTCACCAACTGCATAAACGCGATGCGCAACCTGCGAGGCTCGTTCAAGGTCAAAGACAGCTACGTCTACGACAATCGCAACGTGATCGTGGGCGCCGTGGATCGGCGGACGCATCTCCTGGGAAACCTGATCTTCGGGACGAAGCAACTCCTGGGCTGGGAAGGTCGTCCGGGCCTCGCGGCGAACAACTTGGTCCACTTTCGGTTCCTCGGAAACGAGCTCGGGGAGGAGACCAACCGAGAGCTGGAGCGGATCGACGACTTCCCAGACGCCCTCCTCCTCCCGCCGGGTTTGAACGTCGTCGCGGTCGAGTTGGCTCAGCTCCGCGGTGATCGCCGAGGCGAGTCCGACCCCGACGGACAAATGCGGGATCACCGCCTCGATCGCGCTGATCGAATGGCCCTGGCCTGCCAAGAGGCGCTTCGCCAGAAGAACGTGAAGCGCGCCAAGCGACTCGCCAAGCTCTCCATTCAATACCTCGGTGAGATCCCGCTTGAGGACGCGTCGGACGCGGTGATCGCCGTCTCGGGTCTCGGCAAGCCCTGAAGCCGCTGGCCGTGTCTTGGGGTGACCCTGCTGGGGTCGGCCCCGAAGTCGTCCTGAGGGCGCTGGCGACCGCGCCTCCCGAGCTCGGACCCGCGATCGTCGTTGGAGACCCGGCCCGCCTCGCCGAGGCCGCCGAGCGCTTGGGGCTTCCTCCCCTCCGTGACGTTCGGGCGATCGGCGTCGGCTGCCCCGCAGAGATTCTGTTCGCCGGTCAGCCGAGCGCAGCCAGCGGACGAGCCGGCGCAGCTGCAGTCCGAGCTGGCATCGAACTGGTCCAAAGCGGCGAGGCGGCTGCGCTCGTCACGGCTCCCCTCAACAAGGAGGCCCTGGGGCTCGCGGGTGAGCCCTACCCTGGACACACCGAGCTCCTCGCGACCGAACTCAACGCTCCACAGACTCGCATGATGCTCCAAGGCGGGGGGCTGCGGGTCGTGCTCGTGACGACCCACATCGCCCTCAGAGACGTGCCCACAGCGATCACGGCGGAGGGGATCCTTCAGACCTGTCGGACCGCGAGGGCCGGCCTGATCGAGCTCGGGATCGCCCAACCGCGCTTGGCCCTGGCGGCCCTCAATCCTCACGCGTCGGACGGGGGCCGGTTCGGCGACGAGGAACAGCGCATCCTTGAGCCCGCCCTAGCTCTGGCCCGGGCGGAGGGGATCTGCGTCGAGGGTCCCCTGCCCGCAGACACCCTGTTCAGTCAGGCGATTCGGCCTGAGCGGGGAATCGACGCTGTGATCGCGCTCTACCACGACCAAGGCTTGATCCCCGTCAAGCTGGTCGCGTTCGGAGGGGCCACAAACGTCACCCTAGGACTCCCAATCGTGCGCACTTCGCCTGACCACGGGACGGCCTACGACATTGCCGGCCAGGGCGTGGCGGAGGCGACCAGCTTCCTGGAGGCTATGCGAGTGGCTCGCCAACTCGTCGCTGCCCGTCAGGGGTAAGCAGGGGGCAAGCGCGAGAGGTCCGGCCGGTTTGAGGACGGTCGACCTCGACGCGACCCTCTCCCTTTTTAGACTGGCCGGGCTGATCCCAAGCGCCAAGCGCTGGGGATCGGCTCAGAGGAAACGCGCCTTGATCTCTGGGGTCGGCATTAGGCACGTCTCCTTCTTGCCAAAGAGCGAGTAGCGGTTCTTGGCGAGGCGGTCGTAGGCAAAGTTCCGCAAGAAGGCCGGGATCACCCGCGCAAAGGAGAGCAGCCTCCAGATCCCGCCGAAGTGGTAGAGGACCCTCAGCGCGGCGGTGGACTTGAAGTAGAGCTGCCGCCCTTCGACGAAGATCATGGTGTCGTATTCGTCGGGGGAGAGCCCGGCTTGGGCCAAGAGGGCCTGGCCGGCATCCGATTGGAGAGAGGCCAAACGCAGCCGGGAGTCGGGATCATGAGCGATCACGAACTGGACCCAACGACTGCACACCTCGCAGACCCCGTCGAAGACCACGACCCGGTCGTCTGGTCTCATTCCCGCTGGAAGCGCGTCTACGTCGAGTGGAGTGCTCTTCATTGCCGGCGCTGAGGATATTCGCTCCCGGCCCGAAAAAGACCCCTGAGATCTGTCGCCGCGATCGCCTAGACCGTCGCGAGGAGGCTGCCGACCTCCAGCCGCGAGCGCCCGCGTCCTTGGGGGACGACGCGGACTCCGAACCCGATCCGCTCCGCCAAACCGGGCAAGTGTGAAATCAGCACCACCTGTCGCCCACCCGCTTGGAGCGCGTCGAGCGCAGAGAGCGCCAGCTCCTGCGCGTCGGTGTCGAGGCTCCCAAAGCCCTCGTCGACGAACAGAGATTCGACCGAGGTCTCTTGTGAGCTGAGCGCCCCGACTCCCAACGCGAGGGCCAGCGACACGAGGAAGCTCTCCCCGCCCGAGAGGCTGCTCGTGGCTCGGACTTCGTCGCCCAGCGTGGTGTCGATCACTTGGAGGTCGAGGTCCTGACCCGTGACGCGAGCCAGCCGGTAGCGAGGCGCGAGGTCGGCCAAGGCGAGGTTGGCTTGGTCGAGGAGAAGCTCGAGGGTCAAGCTCTGGGCGAACACCCGGAGCCGTTTGCCGTCGTGGCTCCCGATCAGGGCGCCCAGCGCCTGCCAGCGATCGGCCCCAAGGCGCTGAGTCTCTAGACGCTGGCTGAGCTCCTCCGCCTCTTGCTTGGCGGCCTCGTCGGCCAACAGAACCCCTCGGATCCGACTGCGAGCCTCGTCGGCGGTGGCTCGTCGCGGTCCAGCTGCGTCTACGGCGGCCCTGGCCTCAGGCGCGCTGAAGCTCGGGGTCCCGCTCGCCTCGTGGCCGCGAAGCGCCTCGCGGCGGAGGCGGAGATCGTGCTCAGCGGATCGGAGCGCCTCGCGGAGGACCTCTCCTGCCGCGCGAGCGGCCGTTGCCGCAGCGGGGGTCCAGGCCTCGACGGCCCGCAAAAGCGCGATCAAATCGAGGGAGCGCTCTTCGCTCGTGTTCCCCTCCGGGTCGGGGGCTCCCCCTCGCTGCGCTCGCTCCTCGTCCCCGAGCCGCTTGGCGAGCGAAAGCAAGGCCTGGTCCCGCTCGAGGCCGAGCTCCTCTCGACGGGCTTGGTGCGCGACCCGGGCGAGCTCTTGGGCGGCGACGACTTGAGCTGCCAGAGCCTCGGCTGCCGCGCGCGTGGACTCAGCGCGGGCTCGCTCACGCTCAGCAGTGACGCGATCCTCCTGGCTCCGCGCCGATTCGTCTTCGAGGGACGCAAGGAGCTGGCTCGGGAGGGTCTCGGGGCCGAGCCCGAGGCCTGTGACCTCGACCTGAGCCGCCTCGCGAAGGCGGTCGGCGACTTCACACAGCTCCTCGGCTGCAGCCAGCGCTCTCTCGGCGGCAGTCGCCTCAGCCTGCGTCGCTGCGGCTCGCGGCTCGAATCGCTCGAGCTCAGCCCGCGCGCTCTCCTGGCGACTCCGCGCGTCGGCCGCAGCAGCGCTTCTCTTGCTGAGGTCTGCTATGAACGCGGTCGGGTCTTGGGCGAACCCTGCACGCCAGTCCCCTGCGCGCCAGTCCCCTGCGCGCCAGTCCCCTGCACGCCAGTCCCCTGCGCGCCAGTCCCCTGCGCGCCAGTCCCCTGCGCGCCAGTCCCCTGCGCGCCAGTCCCCTGCGCGCCAGTCCTCGCCCTGCTTGGTCGCCTCCTGCTCGCTCGCCTCCTGCTCGCTCGCCTCCTGTTCGCTGCGGACCTGATCGAAGGGCTCAGCCAGCTCGTCGAGGCCGCGCGCAACCTTGGCGCCGAGGTGCTCGACGAACTCCGCTGCTTGCCGCGAGGCGGCCGCGGAGTCTCGGTGAGCTTGGCCCGCCTCGAGCTCGGCTTCACGAGCC
>JAESQQ010000779.1 GCA_016765095.1 Planctomycetota bacterium
GCGCGAGCCGGACCGTAGCGGCGGAGGGCTGGCGCGGCATTCGGCGCTGGGCGAGACTCCTCGCGACTCGAGCAGGCTGGGCCGGCCCGGAGCAGGAGGTCTCGGGTGATCAGCCACGTCGTTCTAGTCGTCTCCGACATGCAGGCGAGCGAGGCGTTTTACCTCGCGTTGCTGCGCCCGCTCGGGTTTCGCAAGGCCGACGCGGTTGTGGGCCAATACACGCGCCTGACGAACGGGGCGGACGCGGTCCTAGTGCTATCGCCCTTGGAGGACGCCTACGCCGGCTTGGCACATCATAGGCGAGGCGTCGGCATGAACCACCTGGCGTTTAGAGCACCGAGCCAAGCGGCCCTCGACGAGATCGTCGAGGCCATGCGGGAGCGCGGTGTCCGCCCGCTGGGTGAGGGACGCGTCGAGACAGGCTATCGCGGTCTCTACGACACGGTGGCCTTCGAGGACCCCGACCGGATCATGGTCGAGGTCGTTTGCCATGGCGAGGGCTACTTCGAGGCGACGACAGACGGCCTGTTCCCCGACGCCTAAAGGCGATCGCGAGGCTTGCCGGACGGCTCGGCAATCCGTCTAGGGTCACCCGCAATCCCGGCCCTGATCGGAGCGCTTTCCGGCAAGGCTCCACGTTCAAACCACGCGCCGACTCGCCTGGACCGCTCCTTTGAGGGCTCGGGGCGATATTTAGAGGCTAGATAACCACTCCTATATGGCCAAACCTCATGTAATGGATAAGATATAGTCTCTTGCGGCAAGGAGGTCAGCGCCATGCCAGGCCACAGGTCCACAGGCGAGTCCCCGATCTCCGCAATGCTCTCCCGGAGTCCGACCCATGTCTCCCGCCTCTTGGCGCAACGCCTGCGAGTGCTGCGTCTTGAGCGGAACTGGAAGCGCGAGACTCTCGCCAAGCGTGCTGGCGTGAGTCCGTCCTCCCTCAAACGCTTTGAGACGAGCGGCAGGGTGTCCCTCGAGAACTTGCTCAAGCTGTGTCACGCCCTGGGTCGCCTCAGCGACTGGGACGAATTGCTGCGCCCGCTCGCCGCGCGGTCCCTGGCAGAGCTTGAGCAGCAATCGACGCGGAGGCCGACCCCGAAGCGTGGACGAAAGTGAAGAAGGTCGAGGTCAGACTGCGCCACGCGCCTGGGAGCGAACTGGCGGTGGGTCACCTGGCGGAGCAAGACCGGCGGGTCTACTTCGAGTTCTCCCCTGAGTTCCTTGAGTCCGGCTTCGAGGTCTCGCCCTGGCGCCTGCCCGCAGGGCCTGGCCTCGTCGAGCACCGACCCGGCGAGTTCGGCCCGCTGCCCGGTGTCTTTGACGACTCGCTCCCTGACGGTTGGGGCCGACTTCTTATGGACCGCTACTTCCGCATCGAGGGGATCGAGCCCGATTCTATGTCCGCGCTGGACCGCTTGCTCTACCTGGGCACTCGAACCATGGGTGCGCTCACTTATCACCCCTCAGAGGAGTCTTCGTCCCCTTCTGCTCTGGAGCTTCACGGCTTGGCAGGGCAGGCCCAGCGGGTCATGGCGGGGGACGCCGAGCGTTTGCTCCCCGAGCTGCTCCGGGCGGGGGGGTCCCCAGGCGGGGCCCGCCCGAAGATCCTCGTCGGGCGGAAGGAAGGAGAGCTCCTCTCTGGCGAGGACGACCTGCCCGAAGGCTTCGAGCACTGGCTGATCAAGTTCGAGGGCAAAGGGGACCCCGCTTCCGCGGGCGCGATCGAACAGGCCTACTCGACCATGGCCAGGGAGGCTGGGATCGATTTCCCCCCGACTCACCTCTTCGAGACGAGAGAGGGCGGTCGCTACTTCGGAGTGCGACGCTTCGATCGCCTCCCAGGCAACCGCCGGGTCCACATGCACACGCTGGGAGGCTTGATCCACAGCAACTTCCGCGTCCCAAGCTGCGACTACGACGTATTCCTCAACGTCACGCGAGAGCTGACCAAGAACCACGAAGACCTGGTTGAGGCCTACCGTCGAATGATCTTCAACGTGGTCGCCGCCAACCGTGACGACCACGTCAAGAACTTCGCGTTCCTCATGAACTCGAGCGGCGAGTGGGTGCTTTCTCCAGCCTTCGACGTGACCTATTCCCCGGGCCCGGGAGGCCACCACTCGATGCTGATCGGCGGCCAAGAGGAGCCGACGAGGGAGCACTGCCTCGCCATGGCGGAGAGGCACGGCATTTCCAGATCGACGGCCGAGGAGATCTTGGAGCGGGTGAACTCGGCCGTCGCCAACTGGGGGCGTCATGCCCGAGAGGCGGGCTGCTCAGCGAGGGACGTCACTCGAATCGTCAAGGCCCACAACCCGCTGAGGTGAGGCTCCGGCTGGCGCGGACTCCTCCTCGGCTATCATCGTCGCTGGTGGAAGCGCAACTCCAAGTCGAGGAGGGCGCGTCGCAGGGCGCGGTCCTAACACGTCGGCGGGTGGAGCCAACGATCGGGTCCTCCAGGGGAGGAGCCGGACCCGCCCTAGTTTCCGCCGATTCCCAGTCGCCTGCGCGCGTCGGCCTTGAGGGCTGCGCGCTTGGTTCGCGTGTCCCGCTTGAGACGGATCCGAAGCTCGCCGTCGCCGACGAGGAACGCCTCGCCGACTTCGGCCAGCGCGTCGGCGAGGGTCTGCGCGAGGAGACGCTGGCGAACCGCGCGAGGGCTGCGCCGGTATTCGGGGAGCAGCGCCTCGAACTTCTTGACCAGCGCTTCGCTGTCGGCGGTGATCCCAAAGGCCTCGGCGCGCGCGTCGCCCTCGATCTTGGCGGCGCCCACGATCCCTTGATTCTCGATTCGGGTCGCGGCAGCGCTCGCCTGGGAGCGGAGGAGATCAACGCGCTGGGTCGATTGGGTCACGAGCGCGAAGGCCTCACGGACTTGAGGCGGGGGGCGGAGGTCGTGCTCAAGGTCGATCCCCTTGACCTCGAGGCCCGCCTCGAGGAAGTCGAAAGCGTCCTGAGTCCCGACTCCAACCGCGGTCAGGAACTCGCCCTTCTCGGCCCCGAGCAGCCCCTCGACCTCGCGACCGGCCGCAGCGTGCACGGCGGCCCGCTCGACGAGGGCTCGGATCGCACGTTCGCGGTCTTGATCGCCCTCGGCGACGTCGCCCGCCCGGACGTTGAATCGGTTCTCGGAGCGCAGGAAGGGCGCCCGCGCCGCGTAGCGAATCGCCAGCGAGACGTGCACCAAGGCCGCGTCTCCGCTCAAGAGCGCGCCCTCTCGCTCGGGGTCGAGTCCGCCTGAGCGAGTCTCCTCGCCCTTGAGGGCCTCCTTGGTCCGCTGAAGGTCGAAGCTCAGGATCTTCTCGGTTCGCGAGGTCTTCTCGACCCGCACGACCTCGTCGAGGACTTGCCAGCGCCAGTGGAGACCCGGCCCGAGGGGGGTCTCGTCCAGGTTGCCGAGCCGCTTCACGAACGCGACTTGATTGCTCTCGACGGTGAACACCCCAGACCCGAGAAACATAAGGAGGAGCACGAGGGTCACGCCTTGAAGAACACGGAGCGCGAGCGCGACCGCCTCTTCCAAGGCGGCGCCAGGGGCCTCGGCGCCCGTGACGGCGTTCGCTGGCGGGACCGGGAGACTGGGCGCTTCGCTGCCTGCGGTGAGGGGCTCAGGTTGTGGAGCCGGTTCGCTCACTTGCGCCCTTGGCTCGTGACCGGGGCGGCTTCGCTCCGGAGGAGGTCGAAGGGCAAGTCGCCTGGACCAAAGATCATGGTTGTGTCGGGGTCGGCCAAGATCCGCTTGAGGGCTTCGAGCTTCTTGAGGAACACCGCCAACTCAGGCTCCGTGCCGAGCTTGCGGTAGTGAACGGCCGCCTCCCGCTCGGCCTGGGCGAGGGTCCCCTTGGCCTTGGCTTTGGCCGCCAGGATTCGCTTGAGGCGCTCGGTCTCGGCGTTTTGCTTGATCGTCTCCGCCTCGCGCTTGCCCTTCTCGCGGATCGCGGTCGCGAGGGTGTTTCGGTCCTCGCGCATTCGTCCGAAGACCGCCTCGGTGACTCGCTGGGGGAGGCCGAGCCGGCGAATCCCGACCATCTTGACTTCGATCCCGAGCTCCTCGACTTCCGCCTGCATTCCAGCCCGGATCTGCTCCTCGACTTGGTCGTAGCGGAGCGTCTGAGCCTTGCGGTCGGCCGAGACGAGCTGACCGAAGTTCGTTCGTCCGATCGCCGCAGCCTGGTGAGAGCGCAGGATTCGCTGGAGCTTGTGCTCGGCTTCGGCTGGATCTCCGATTTGCTCGAGGAACTTGCGGCCTGACTTGATCCGCCAGAGTGCGAAGGTCCCGACCAGGATCGCGCGCTTGTCGGCGGTCGCGATCTCCTCGAGAGGTCCCTCAAGGACGCGAAGCCGCTTGTCGAATCGAGCCACCTGCTGGATTGGCCAAGGCCACTTGGCGTGGGCGCCCTCCTGGGCGTCTTCGCCGGTCGGCTTGCCGAAGGTCATGACCACCGCCAGCTCGTTGCTCTGCACGGTGAATAGGCACATTTTGAGACACAACACGAGCGCGATCACAGCGGTCGCGATCAACGCGAATCGGTTGCTCTTCATTACTCGCCTCCTTCCTGCTGGGTTTGCTCGTCCTGGAGCTCTCCGCCCAGGTTGAGTTCGTCCGCGCTGACTCGCTCTTGGAGGTCAAGCTCGGTCACCACGCCCTTCTTCCCGATCACCAGCTTGCGCTTGCCCTTGCTGCCGGTCGCCAGCACGTCCAGCAGCCGGGTCGTGCGAAACACGGTCGGAGCGGCGGCGTGCAGGGCGCGGAGCGCCTCGAAGCGCGCGGCGTCGGCTTCGCTCAGGGCGAGCTTTTCGGCAGCCTCGGCGTCTCCCTCGACTTTGATCCAGGCGACTTCACTCGTGGTCCGCTCGGCGAGCGCGGTCTCGCGTGCCCGGGCCTGGAGAACCTCAGCCTTGGCCTCTTCGATCGCAGCCGTCGGGGCCTCGAAGGCTCGTCCGACCGCTAGCGGTGGGTGAAGGTCGGTCAGGAGGGCGCTCTCGATCGTGACGCCGAGGTCCAGCGCGTCGGCCGCGCGCTGGAGCCTCTCCTTGAGCGCGTCCTGGTGACGAGCCCGCTGCTGGAGGAGGTCGTCGAGGTCTTCTCGTCCGAACAAGAAGGAGAGTTCGCGCTCGGCGAGCGCTTTGAGGAGGCGGCCCGTGTCGCGAGATCGCTCGGCGTAGCGGGAGATGTCCTTGATCCGGAAGTGAACACTGGCCGAGACCGCGACTAGATTGACGGGCGTCTGACCCGCGCCGGCTGACCTGCGCGGGATCAAGACCAGCGGCTCCTCCTCCCCTCCGGCGCGAAGGTGGGCTGCCTGCTTCTTCTGAGACGTCCAGAGGAGTGCGCCTTCGTGGTCTTCGCCGAGGTGCTCGCCGGTCGAAATTTCGTGGAGTCGAGTCGCCTCGATCCGAGTCGTGTGGTCTATCGGCCAGGGAAACTTGAAGTGGAGGCCCGGTCCGAGGGGCTCTGGTTGCAGCTTCCCGAGGCGCCGCAGGAGGACGACCTGGTGGGGCTCGACCACGACCATGGTCCCCAGCAGCCAAAACGAGCCGATCCCGAGCAGGAGGACCGGCGCGACCCAGCGCGAGGCGAACTGGTAGAGCCAGGTCTCGCTCAGCGAGAACCCGAATTGGTAGTCGACGGCCCGCGCGATCGAGCGCGCGACTTCGCTCGGGGCGGAGAGGAGACCCAGGAGTCGGCTGTCAAAGGCGGGGCGCGAGACGTCGCCCGCTCGACGAGGGCGATAGGCCTCCAGGAGGAGCAACAACAAGCCCTCGAGGCCGAGCAGGGCTTCGATCCCGACCACGACGTAGCCGATCAAGTCAGCCTGGGCGAAGCCCTTGTGGTGGGCCGCGAGCGCGAGGCAGGCCACGAGCGCCGCCGCAGCTCCCGAGAGGGCGCGGCGAGCACCAGCCGCCAGGAGCCCAGCGCGAGAGAGCGCGAAGGCGTAGCGCCCAAGGAGCAAGAGCACGAAGGCCGCAGATCCCAGCGCGGCAGCGATCCCCAAGCTGGGGGTCACTTTCTCGAGGGGGTAGCGCCAGCCGAGGTAGGCAGCGCCACCGATTGCGGCCGCGCTGAGCGCGAGGGTCAACAGGACGTGGCCGCCGCCCCGCAGGCGGGCGAGCCCGGCAGACTCGGCGCTCGCCCCC
>JAESQQ010000780.1 GCA_016765095.1 Planctomycetota bacterium
GCCTCGCCCGCCTCCCCGGCGCGCAGTCCTGCCCGGACACCTGCCGAGCCTCCTCCGACGCCCAAGCCCACGCCGCGCCCGACGCGTCCTCCTCCCCCCTCGCTCGAGCTCGGCGAGCCGGGCGCCCTCCACGCCAAGCTCTCGCGGCCAGGCGATCTCAGCCCGCTGCGACGAGTCGGCCCGTGGTTGTTGACGCACTCAGGCCCGCAGGCGCTCGCGTATCGCGAGGGGGCTCTGGCTGAGGGGGCCGTGTTCCTGCCCAAAGGAGCGAAGGCCTTGAGCTGGGACCCTCGCGCCAAGGCCCTGTTCTACGCCCAGCAGGGGAAGACCTATCGGATCACCGAGACCGGTTCGGTCGAGACGAAGCGTCCTTTCGGATTTACCTACATCCCGCTCGGCGGGTTGACCGTCGCTGTGACCCGCAAAGGCCAGCTGAGGGCGTTCCTGCCCAGCGCGCCGAGCCCTGCGGCCTGGACCCTCAAACTCCCGCACGTCCCAGCTTCTCCCCTCGCCCTCGACCTCGACCGCGACGGGGTGCCCGACCACCTCCTGGTCTGCTTGCTTGAGCCTCGCGCGCTCCTGATCGACGCCAAGGGAGCGATCCGCGCCGAGATCCAGCTTCCCGGAGGAGTCGCTCACTCTCCTCTCCTCCTCGAGGCCCCCAACGGTGTCCAGCAGGTCGTCGTGCCCTGCGCCCAGGGAGTCTTGGTCCGACTCGGGGTCGAACCCTACCGGCTGAGCGAACTCGCGCGCCTCGACCTGCTCGAACCGCTCTCCGGTCCGCCGGCCTTGGTCCGGGTCCGGGGGCGGCCTCGGCTGATTGCCGCCGTCGTCGCCGGCGCCGGTCTGATCGCGACTTCGACCGACCTGCGCGCGGTCGAATGGGTCGGTCGCCGGGCGCGCCCGGGGGTCCTCAGCCTGAGCGGACCGGGCGTCGTCGACCTCGATCGCGACGGAGAGCCAGAGCTCGCCATTGCGCGCCTCCAGATGGGCGGAGGCAGCAGGGCTTGGCTCGAGGTTCACCGCCTCGACGGGAGCTGGGTGGCCGACCTCGAGGCCGGGGCGGGCGACGTCCGGGTGGCTGTCGGCACCGGGCCCCAACTCGTGGCCTCTGGCCCCGGAGGCCTCTTCGCCTGGGGACCTTGGCAGAGCCTCCCGCTCCCCGAGCAGGACGTCTCCCTCGAGGAGCGAGTCTGGGCGAGCCTCCTGGGCGGGGCTTGGGAGCGCGCCCGCGAGGGGGCGGCTGAACTGGGGGGAGCGCGAGGAGCGACCTACGCGGCCTTCATATCCCGCCATTTGGGCGAGGGCGATCGCCGAGCGGAAGTCTCGCGCGCCGACTTCGAGCAGGCCTTCGGCGCCATGCGCCAAGCGGTTCCGAACGCCTCACCCTGGGTTCTGGATCGACTCTTTGGTCAACAGGCGAGCCCCCGGCCGCCTCTCGACGACCTCCAGCCGCTGGCGGCGGTCATGGCTCCGCCCAAAGGCCGACGGAGGGGGGTCGTGTTTCGAGGCGGGAAGACCAAGCTTCATGGCGCCGACGCTCTTGAGGTCGCCCGCTTCGAGACGCAACGAGCCTTGTTCTCCGCGGGGGGCAGGCTCGCCTTTCGGGTCTCGCTCGAGTCGGAGCAGATCTGTCGAATCGTAGTGAAGTCGGAGGTCTACAACGTCAAGCGTACTGGCTTCGCCCAGCTCGAGCTCTCCCTGGACGGGCGCCATTTTGGCGGGATCAGCTGCATGTACAGTATCGGAGGCGAACAGCATGTCTCGCTGGGTAGGCTGGCCGCAGGCACCCACCGAATCGAGCTCGAAGTGACCCGCTCGACCGCGGTCGTCAGGCTCAAACAAGTCTGGCTGGAGACTGAGAAGTGAAGACCTGCGTTCGTTGCGGAGCTACAACTCACTCACCATGCGCTCGCCCAATCCCGGCGAGACGCTGAGCGAACTCCTGATCAAAGCCCAGAACGTCGAGACTCGCTGGCTGACCAAGCGCCTCCTCCCGCTCGAACTCGAGGAGATCGGACGGCGCGCCCTCGCGAGGGATCCAGAGGCGCGCTATCCGAGTGCTGGGGCCTTAGGGAAGGCCCTCTCGGACTGGCTCGCTGGGCAGGGAGCCTAGGCTTCGCCTCAAAATCTGCGCCGAGGGGCTCGAACTGCCTCCAAGGGGCTCGAGGGTCCCCGCGGGCTCCAAAACTGCAGCCACCCTCCTCCTGGCCGCTGCTCGATCCTCCTCCTACAATCCGCCCGCTGGGGCCACCGCAGTCTTGCCTTCCGCCGTCCAGATTCCTCAGTTCTCCCCGCCCGACGGGGACCCCCACGCACGTCTCAGAGCACGCATGACCGCCCCGAGCCGGGTCTTTAGGACCTTCCCACTTCTCTGCCACTCGCAGGCCCAGAGGTCCCCCTCATGAGCCAGGACGAGTCGGCCGAGACCGCACCTTGGCATGCGGCATGGATCCCGAACCTCGGGCCCGCGGTGGTGGTCCTGCTCATTTCGATCCCGCTCTCTATGGGGATCGCCATAGCGTCTGGGATCCCGCCTGCCCGTGGCCTGATCACCGCCATCATTGGCGGTCTCGTGATTGGCTCCCTGACGGGGAGCCGGCTCCAGGTCAGCGGCCCCTCGGCCGGCCTAGCAGTGATGGTCCTAGACCTCGTCAATCGCCACGGCCTGGAGGCCCTCAGCGTGGTGGTTCCGCTGATGGGGATCTTCCAAGCGATCGCCGGCCTGTTCAAGCTCGGGCAGCTGTTCCGGGCGGTCTCGCCGGCGGTGATCAACGGAATGCTGGCGGGGATCGGGGTCCTGATCTTCGGAGCTCAGTTCCATGTGATGGTCGACGACACCCCCAAGGGGAGCGGCCTCGAGAACCTGCTCAGCATTCCGGAGGCGATCCAGAAGGGTGTCTTTCCCCTCGACGGCTCGGTGCACCATCAGGCCGCTGCGATCGGCCTCGTGACGCTGATCATCCTGGTCGCTATGTATGCCCTGAGGAACACAAGGTTCAAGCAGGTCCCCGCCCCCCTCGTCGCCGTGGTCGTGGCGACGGTCGCGACGGTCGCCCTCGGCCTCACGATTCAGCGAGTCGACATGCCCGCCTCGATCATGGAGGCGGTCGCGTTCCCGAATCGCGGGCACCTCGCGCTCCTGAGCGACCCCTCGGTGATCCTGTCTGCGCTGGCGCTGACTTTCGTCGCGAGCGCCGAGACCCTCCTCTGCTCGAGCGCGGTGGACGGAATGCACGACGGGGACCGCACGGACTACAACCGAGAGCTGTTCGCGCAGGGCGTCGGGAACTTCCTCTGCGGGATGCTCGGGGCTCCTCCGACGACTGGGGTGATTACACGCAGCACCGCGAACGTGGAGGCGGGCGCCACAGGACCGCAGTCCGCGATCATGGTCGGCGTCGGGCTGTTGGCCTTCATGGTCGCCTTCCCGTCGGCCCTCGGCGTGATCCCCAAGGCTAGCCTGGCGGCCATTTTGGTCTTCATTGGCTTCAAGCTCGTTCGGAATCGACCGCACGCCGAGCTGCGTCGCTACGGAGCCAGTGAGCTCGTGATCTACGTCTTGACCATAGGCGTCATCGTGTCGTTCAACTTGCTGACAGGGATCCTGGTCGGGATCGGACTCGCGGTCGTCAAGCTGCTCTACTCGCTCGGGAAGGGGTTCCACAAGTTCTCGGTCGAGGTCACAGAGGACTTCGAGCACGGACAGGTCCATGTGCACCTGCGCGGGGCCGCGTCCTTCATGCGGCTCCCGAAGCTCGCCAGCGCGCTGGAGTCTCTCCCGACCGATCACGAGGTCCACCTCCACGTCGAGGAGCTCGAGTACATCGACCACGCCTGTCTGGACATCATCACCAAGTGGGAGCGCCAGCGGATCCAAGCGCGAATGCCGGTTCGGGTCGAGTGGGACTACCTCCACCACAAGTACCACGCCAAGAACCGCCTCGACTCCACGCCGGACGAGCACGCGGAGCACCCCGAACACAAGCACCGGCTGCTGGACTTCATTCACCCTGAGGGCGTCTATCTCGACGAACCCTACGCCGACAAGGCCGAGGCGATCGACACCCTCGGCCGCCATCTCGTGCGCGAGTTCGGGCTCGACGTGGATGGCGACGCCCTGATCGACTCGATTCACTCCCGCGAGCAGCAGAGCTCGACGTGTCTCGGCGGCGGGTTAATGATTCCCCACGGCGTCCTGCGGAGCCGCGACGACCTCCACGGCGTGCTCGCAATCTCGTCTAAGGGCTGGGACTTCGAGACGCCCGACAACGAGCCGGTGCGCTGCATCGTGCTCCTCGCGACCCCCCAGGAGTCAGCGACCCAGCACCTCGCTGTCCTGGCAGCGTTTGCGCGCCTGTTCGGGACCAAGACCGATCTGCGAGACCGGATCCTCGCGGCCAAGACCCCCGAGGAGGTCGTCGAGCTGCTCTGCAGCGAGGACGCGGCGGAGATCAACTACGACTTCGCGCGCCTGAGCCTGACTAAGTCTCGGGCCCTCCCGCGTCCGATGGTGGGGACTGGGAGCAGACGCGGGCCAACGAGCTCCTAGGCAGCCGCCCAAGCCTCGCTCTCCGCAACGCCACAAACGAGGGGGCAGGCGTCGAAAGCTGAACGGGGTCCACCGGATTCGCCCCCAAGCGTCTGCGTTTCGGGCTGGCACGGCGCGTGCGCTGCACTGCGGCATGCACTTGATTCTCTTCCCTCTGATCTCGTTCGGTGTTTCCCTTGGCTTGATCTTGGGCGTCTTCCTAGTCGCCAAGACGGCCTTTCCCTCGCCCTTTCGCTGGGTGAGCGAGACCCCGGGGCGAATGGCGTGCGCTGGGCTCTTGGTCTACTTCCTGTCCCTCTGGTTACCAGCGTTCACTGCAGCCGGGGACACGATGTGGGGGTTTTGGGCTGCCTGCTTCTCGTTCCGCATAGTGCCTACGCTCGCCGACCCAGCTAGAGTGCTGTCCGGCCTCGACTCAGTCGGACTGACCCTCCTCTGTGGATTGATCGCCAATCTCGCGTTCTTGGGCGGATCGATCCTCTGTATGTTTCGCGATCCACCCAAGACGAAGGTGCGAGTCCTCGCGTTCACGAGTCTGGGGTTTGGCGCCGTCTGCCTGATTCCCTTCGCGACTGGTGGGGACTTGCACTTCCTTCTCCCCGGGTTCGTGCTCTGGCTGGGCAGCTTCGAAGTCCTCCGGCAGGCCGTCGCGGAGCCGACCCGGGAGCTCGATCCAGGACGCGTCGTCGGATCGCCTCTGGGTCCGATCCGGGCCGTCGTCTCGAGCAACCCGCTCCGCTGTGGGTACTGCCACGAGTGACTGCGGAGGGGCTCAATTCCTTGTTGCCTCAGGGCTTAGGCACGATGGGCCTCCCCAAGCCGCAACGTCGAACAACGTCGTTCAACGTCGTTCAACGTCATCGGGCTTGGGGACGGACTCGATGCTCGGCGCTACGGGCGAGGGGGATGGCGGCGAGGCCGAGGTTGTTGCTCGGGCCTTGCTGAAGCGGGCTGCGACGGACGATGAGCCGATGCTGTTGATCAAGGCGGCGGAGATGCTTCTGCGGCGGTAGTGCTCCTCCTCCACGGAGCCATGATTTCTGCTCGTCCTCTGCTCGCCTTGCGCGGATGGGCTTCGCCCTGGGGACGCGCTGGCTCCGTTCTTCAACGGTCTTGAGACTGAGCACGATTCCGCACGGCAGGACGACCAGAAGGGCTTCGACTGCATGGGCTTCGAGCGCACCGTCAGCGAGGGCGAAATCCTCACCTCAATCAGCAGCTTGATCGAGGTGTTGAGCGGCGGAGTCCTTAACCCTCACTGGGCGGACGCCGTCTACCAGTGTTGCGCAGGGTGCAACGAGCGGCTCAACCTGCGGGCGGCGGTCAGGGACTTTCTTGGGGAGTTGGCTTGGGGTCGTCCCTCCGACAGCGAGGGTTCATGAAGGAGGCTGAGACCCGCGCTAGATAGCGGGCGACGGCGAGGGCCTCGACCCGGATTCGCGCTGACAAAGACCGCCGCGAGCGGGTCGCAGGGAGATCAGACGACCATGTAGTAGAGAAACCCCAATAGCCCTAGGAGGAGGAGGAAGAGGCAACTGCAACTGCAGGGTGATTCCTTCGCCCAAACGGAAATGGTCACCAGCCTTCGTGCGAGGCCCCACTGCACGCTGGAAAGTCGCTTTTCGGATTTTTTAAACGCCGAAATCAGCTTCTTGTTCTTGGATAGGTGGTGAGCCCTGGCTTGGTATTTCTTTGACCCCAGTAGGAACTCGGCCTGGAGACCGTGGCCACTCCACTCAATGCGATCCTGCCCCTGCCCCCTCGCGATCAGCACCCTGTTTTCCTTCACCGCTTGTGCTCTCCCACTCGCAGAGTGCCCATCCTGGTCGAGTAGGCGCTTCTGTCGGCTCTTGACTAGAATGCAAGAGTGGCAGAGCACTGTCCTAGAATAGAGATCCGTATGCTTTGCAAGGTGACAAGTCCAGGGGCGGTAGTTCCCTTCGCGCCCACTTCCATCCCTGTCGATGAAGGGACTCGCAGCAACAAGATGGTCTTTGCAGTATTCGTCGCCGCAGCTTTTGCACTCATATCCATGCTCACCGAAATATCGACAGTTGCCGTCCTTGCACACTCTCGTCCCACAGAGCTTGCATTCGAACGGCGTACTGTTGTGAGTGTTCGAGCTCATGGGATACGCCCGGTGGCACTGTCCGCAACGGGGGAGCAGGTCCTCAAGAGCCTTCTCCAGTGGCCCAAATCGTTTCTTCCCACAGGTTTCGCAGCCGACGGGTGCCCTCAGCGTCGTCGTGGAATCGATGCGGGTGAAATCTTGGCACACCGCCTCTAGAGCCTTGAGCAGTCTCCGCTTTTCCTCGGTATCAGGCACGTTGGCCCAATCCCGCACGTTGTAGCTCCGGCTCTGCCCCGAGGTCGTCGAGGCATGGTACATGCACTGCTTGCAGCAGGGCTTGCTGCAGAACTTGCAGACGAATCTCGGTGGCACGAGTCTACCCAAACCCTTGCACGGCTCGCAGTCACGAGCTTCACTACCTCCATGTTTGATAATTGTCTGGTTGATGACCGTTGGTGGCGGGGCCGGTGGCGGCGTCCACTTGAAGGGCACCTCGCAGTGAGAACAGATGTAGGTGTCAGCCTTGAACTCTGTTACGTCACCCCCCCCGCAAGTCGGACAGTTCAGCGACTCCTTGGGCATCTCCCTTAAACCTCCTTCGTGCTCGGCAGCGCAGCAGCACCAGAACCGGCCTCGCGAGCGTCACGCTCAGTCCTGACCCTAACCCCGAACGCCAGCTCCTTGGCCACCCGCTCGTCCTGTCGTTGAGCTTCCTCGACGGCGGGACCTGCGACGCTGACTGCCGACTGCTCGCGCTCGCTCCCCGAGCGCAGCACGTAGAGGCCGTCTGCGAAGGTGGCCGAGAACTCGGCGTAGGCACCGGGCGGCGTCTCACCGATGGCGGGGAGGGCTCGGACGGCGGCCTGGATCGCGGCCGCGGCCTCGACGCCTGTGGCTGCAGCGGGGAGCGTGAGCGGGCGGGGCGCGTCGCCGTCGAGGCCGACCTTCAACACGAGCCCGGAAGGGAGCGTGCTGGCTCCAGGCCCCGAGGTCAGCTGGCCGTGGCGGTTCACAGGCTCACTCACCAGCGGAAGCTTGAAGTCGCGGGTGTAGGTCGAACCGACCCACACCATTCCGTAGAGGAGGGCCACCGCGATCAGAGAGGGGACGAGGAGCTTGCTCTTGCGCTTGTAAATCAACCACCCGATCACGCAGGCCACCACGACCTCGAAGTTGATGGGGAGCACGGTCTCGGGGTAGGAGACGAACAGCCGACCAATCACGACCGCGAACACCGCGATCACGATCCAGGCGAGGAAGAACACCAGGAGCAGGAACAAGAGCCGAGCGCGCGGGCCGACGATCCGCCCCGTGAGGTCTGCGATCGTCGTCCCGCCGTGACGAGTGGAGAGGAACAGGCAGCCAAAGTCGTGGGCAGCGCCTATGAAGATCGTCCCGAACACGACCCAGAGCAGGGCAGGCACCCAGCCCCAAATGACCGCGATCGCGGGGCCCAGGATCGGGGCCGCCCCCGCGATGCTCGTGAAGTGGTGTCCAAACAGGACCTCGCGGTCCGTCGGGACGTAGTCGACTCCGTCCTCCTTCTCGTGAGCCGGCGTCAGGCGGCTGTCGTCGAGACCGAACACTCGCTCTGCGAGGTGGCGCGAGTAGAACCGGTAGGCCAACGCGAAACACACCAAGCCGAACACGGCCAGGGCGACCGAGTTGACTTGGGCGAGGGGAAGCATGAACACTAAACCGGAGGCGACGATTCTGAGAGGTCGCCCGCAAGGGTGGTCTCACGACTCCCCTTCGCCAGGACGGCGACCTCGCTCAGAATCGCGCTCCGCTTTACTAGGAAGAGTTGGGTGTCGAGAACGGATCTTAGCTGCATCGCAGGGCTCCCCCCGAGTCCAACAGGTCCCCTTTAGACGACGGCTTGCTCACCCTTGCGCAGGGCGGAGTGCTGGGACAGCCCTGCCGCGCGAACCACGAGCGCCGTCAGGAAGCCGCCCGCGATCAGCGGGACGTAGTAGCGGTACCACCAGTGCCTCGAGCCGAACTCGCCGGACTCGCTCAGGAACGCAGCCACGCCGAGCATGATCAAGCCGAGCAGGATCCCCCAGCCGATTCCCCCTAGGGTCTGGCCAACGACACCGCGGGGCGGGCCGTCGAGGACTTCGATCGGGCGGTTGAAGAGCGCGATCGGGAGCAAGATCCCCGCGTGCTCCTCGCCCAGCTTGAGGACTGGCGTCCCTTGCGCCATCTCCGCGAGCTCAGCGGGGAGCTGGAGTCGGAGCAGATACTCGGTCTCGAGGAGGGTCGGCGTTCGCTCGAGGATCACCTTCTCGGCCGCCGGGAGGAGGTAGCTCACGAGGTGATAGCGAGTCGTGACTTGAGTTCCACCCGAGACTGGGGTCCGGGTCACGGTCTGGGCGAGGAGGCCCGCGCGGAGGTTGGTCACGATCAGGGTCGCCTTGCCCTTCTCCGCCCCGCCCTCGCCTAGCGAGCCTTCGTAGTCGACCTCGGGGACGATGTCGGTCAGGACCTCGCCGTCGTCTCGCCGGAGCCACTCGATCAGGATCTGCTGCTCCCTGCTCTCGAGGCTATGCAGCAAGCGCCCGATCGTCTTGCTCTCGTCCTCTCGGAACACAAACGCGAGGCTCTTCTCCTCGCGCTGGAGCTGAGCCAGGATCCGGCCCATGGGGCCGAGTCCGGTCACGCAGTGATGGGTCTTGCCGCAGGTCAGCACGACGCCGGTCTGGGCGTCCATATCCTTGACCATCGCATAGCGCGAGATCGGCGCCAACTCCGTCGCACCGCTCCCGCTGACCTCGCTGACGTGACCCCCGGCGTAGATCAGGTACTTCCCGCCAGGGAGCGCCGCGAACACTGCGCGTCCGAGGTGCGTCGCCGACTTGAGCCCAGCGCCCAAGGCGTTGAGGACCGCGCCCTGCTTCGCGCGAGCCACGAAGGCCAGACCGCCCGTGATCGCCCCGAGCCCGATCAGATAGACCGCCAACGCGCCGTACGCGTAGGGGTCGAAGACCATGAATTCTTCCATGGCTAAAGCCCTCGTCCCTTGATTGCGCTGACCGCGGCTCGAACTTCGTTCTTGAACTTGACTTCGGTCTCGGTCCGTTGGCCGTTGCGAGTCCCCGTCTTTAAGTAGCTGTCGGTGTCATTGGCGAAGCGCTCTAGGGTCTTGAGCTGCGCCATTTGGCCGTTCTTGTGCAGGACCGCGAAGCCCATCTTCTTGTAGAGGAAGAACACCTCCTCGGTCTTGCCCTTGGCCTCCTTGAGGAGACGCTCCAAGTTGAAGGCCACGCGGGCCGCGCCTGGGCTACCGGTCCGAAGGAGCATGGACTCGTAGACGTTGACCTCTGTCGTGGTGAAGCTGTCCTTCTGGGCAATGAAGCTGAACAAGACGTCGATCAGCTCGTCTGTCTTGAGGCGACTTTGGAGGGTCTTCGCGCAGTACTGGGCGACCTGCTGGCTGTAGCAACTGAGCCCGTGAATGAAGCAGTAGTCGATCTCCTTGTTGCTGCGGATCTTCTCCATGGCGAGGAGCATCTCCATGATTCGCAGCGAGTGCTGAGCCGCCTCAGAGACGATCTTGCGCGCGCTCGGAAGGTCAGACTGTTTGATCCCCGCGCCCGCCAGGCCGCCCTTGCGCTCGAGGCTGCTCACCACCCACGAGGCCCAAGCCAGGCCCTGCTTACCCGGGACGCCCTTGCCGTAGGTCGTCAGCTCTTCGCGGCAGTATTTGGTCAAGAACCCGAGGTTGACCTTGCTGAGGGCCTCAGCGGAGAGGTTTATGATCGGTCGCTTCTTGCTGTGCAGACCCTCTTTGAGCTTGGGCGTCGCGGCCGCGCCAAACGCGATCAGCGCCGCGGCCTCTCCCTTGAAGGGGTTGGCTCCACTCTGTTTGCCGCGGCTCTCGACATAGGCCAAGATCGCGTCGATCTGCTCGGGGTCCTCGCTCGCGGGCAAAACCCAGTAATACGAGCCACGCCGCTTGGGGTCCTCGATCGCGAGGACCGCGTCCAGGCAAGCCGCCGGCTTGTGGTGCTGCTCGAGCTCAGCCTTGATCATGTCCCCAAGGTTGGAGAGGCCGAGCAGATTCCCCACGCTCTTCTCGCGAAGCTCGATCAGGCCGGGCGCCACGTCCTCGCTCGGGAAGGCTCGGAGGCTGGCCATAGCGCCCTTGATCTCCTCGCTGTTGTAGCCCTGGTAGGCCTTGATGTAGGCCAACACAGCCGGCGCTTGGGCTGGATCCTTGGTCTCGGCGAGGACTTTGTGGAACCCTCCTCGAGCCGCGGGGTCCTCGATCGCGAGGACACGCTCCTTGACCTCCTCGGGGGGGAGCTCGTTTATGAACCGGCGGGCGCTCGTCTTGTTCTTCGTGGACTCCGCGCTGTTACTCGCGACCGCGAAGTAGTGCGTGGCTGCCGTGGCGCGCAACAAGCCCAGCGCGAGGAACAGCCCGAGGGGGACGCCCACGAACATGCGGAGCCAGGTCGTCGCGAGCTGGGGTGGATCGGGGACGTCGTAGGTCTTGAGGTCGCTGACGTCGACCTCTGGCTCGTCGACCTCTGGCTTGTCGACCTCTGGCTCGTCCGGGGGCTCGGGCTCGCTCATTCGCAAATCTCGCAGAACCCGAGGCCGTCGACGGCCTGGGGACGGTCACGCTCCGCGTTGACGAGACACATGAAGCCAAAGGGCTCCTCGGCGTCTTCAGGGCAGCGGAACTGGTGAGGGTCACCGGGGGACACATAGACGACGTCATGAGGAGCGACGTTGTAGATATAGCACCCGAATTGGGCCTCGCCGCGGCCCCGAATCGGGATCACGACGTGCTCATGTTCGTGCTTCTCGAGGGTTGAGTAACCCCCGGGGGCGATCTCGAAGTAGCGGACATGAAACCGCGGGCTCTCGCCGCGCTTTCCGATCAGCTCCTGGCGAGTGATCCCGCGCCACGTCTCGCTGTCGACTTTGTAGGCCTCGGGCGTGACGCCTTCCCAGCTGGCTGGGCCGCGGTTCTTAAAGACCTTGCTGTGGTTGCCTGTGGGTGAGGGCGGCGTCAAGCGCGGGCCGGTCTCGCTGGGGGAGGCGTCGACGCTCATGCGACCTCGGGGAAGTGCGCGGCGGCGAGCGGCAGCACGAAAATCTTGCCGTCTCCGATCCGGCCAGTCAGGGCCGCGTTTCGGATCGCGGTCACGATCTCCTCGAGCTCGAAGGAGCTAGCCACGAACTCGATCCGGACCTTGGGCAGGAACGTGATTCGATACTCGGAGCCCTCGTAGAGCTCGAGGTGGCCCTTTTGGCGTCCGTGCCCGCGGCACTCCGCGACGGTCACGTCTTGGACGGATTTGAACCCAGCCAAGGCGTCCACGGTGTCCCGCGCCCGGAAGGGCTTGACGATCACCAGAATGCGCTTGAGGGGGGTCACCACGGGCGGAGAGCTTACGCGATCTGACATGCAAGGCGAGGGGATTGTGGCCCCCCGACGGGTCCTGCGCCTCGGCGCCAGACGCCCTAGCGGTCAGGAGCTACCTGGGCGTCACGAAGGGGCCCCCCATTTCGGTCCAAGCCGGTGCGAACCCAAGCTCGGCTTCGTCGAGGGTCTTAACCCACTCGCGAAAGGGCGCTGGGCCCCCTCCGCGATCAAGCTCCGCCGCGATCTCCAACGATCGCCGGGCGACGCGCCGGAAGGTCACGCCTCCGATCGAGAGAAATCGGGCAGCGGTTCGCAGGCGCCGGGCAGCGCCGGCCGAGTCGCCCGCCTCGGCCTCCAGGAGGGCTAGCCGGACGTCCCAGACTCGAAAGGCTGGGTCCGCAGCACGAGCGACGAGCCTCCCGAAGCTCGCCAGGTCGTCGGCGTGAGCGTTCCGATCGTGGGTCCAGAGGACCTTCGCTGCGAGCTTGTAGAGGGACGAGCCGTGGATCCCGTCCGCTTCGCGGAGGAAGGCTGCGAAGTCTGCCCGCGCCGCGTCGCCGCGCTTGAGGAAGTTGAGGATCTGGCCCCGCTCGAAGCGGGCGAGGGTCGTGTCAACTTGGAGGACGTGGGGCTGGGCCAGGATCCAGCGCAGGTCGGCCAGGGCTTCCTCGTAGCGCCCCAGGCCACGCAAGCACCGTGCGCGCTGGAAGCGGAGCAGGGCCTGCTTCCTGCCGGGGGCCTCGTCTATGAGGAGTTGGAGGTCGGCTAGCGCGAGCTCACAGTGACCGAGCTTCCAACGCGCGTGCGCCAGGAGCGCCCCGACCACGAAGCGTCGAATCCCCTTTGTGCAAGCCGCCGCGCGCTCGGCGATCGGGAGCGCCTCACCGCACCGCTTGCGCGAGGGCACCCCAGCCATGCGAAGCGCGAGCAGGGGGACCTGGACTTCCGTGTAGTCGGGGTGAGCGGAGGAGAGGAGGTCGACGAACTCCTTGGGAGGCGCGCCGACCATTACGGAAGCCGTCGTGAACTGGCTCGCGATCGCCTCCTCGGTCGTGACCCCGGCCGCGAGGCGAACGAGCCCCGAGAGGATCGCGAGCAGCCGCGCCCGGCACGCCTCGATCAGCCTTCGGTCTGCGCTCTGGTCCGTCTCGAGATCGAGCAGCTCGCGCATCGTCGCGCCGGAGCCCTTGGCGAGCTCGCAGGCGAGTTCGCGCCGCCAGCTCGCCAGGAGCGGGACCCCAGCGCGCGGGAGTCGCTTGCTCGCCGCGTTCAGGGCGTCGGGGTTCAGCGTGGCGTATCCGCTCGCGTTCGCGCTCAGGGCGCAGGCCTCCTCGGTGCCGGGTGGAGGCTCGCCTGCTGCGGCCAACTTGCCGAGCAGGAGGTCGGACTCTGCGGCGCGGCCCAGTCGTGCCAGGAGTATCACTCGCCAGCGACGTCCGGGAGGGCCAGCGCGCTTGAGGGTCGGCAGCGCCCGGCGGGCAAGGGCGGGGTTCCAGTCGGTCGCGAGGGTCTGAGCAGCCTGCCAGGTCAGGAGCTCACGGAAGCGAAGCGGGGTGGCCGCTAGCGCTCGACCGTCGGCTTCGCTCGGGAGCTGACCTTCCTCGAGCGCGCAGGCGGCCCGCAGGAGGGGCGCTTCGGGAGCGTCAGGAACGACGCTCAAGAGCGCCTGCGCTTCGGCTGGCTGCCCATGGGCGAGGAGGGCCAGGCCGAGCCGAACGCTGATGCGGTCGCGGAGTTGGCCCTGATCGCCTAGCTCGCGCAGGACGAGGTCGATCTCCCTCAGGCGCTCGATCTCCCCCCGCAGCGAGGGCCGCAGCTCAACCGTCTGCAGCTGACTTCTTGCGTCGGACAGGAGCCTAGCCCGGCGCGCAGCGCGGGTTCGCGAGACGCCCCAGCCGGCGAGGCTGACGAGGGTCAACACGATCAAGAACCCAATCAGGGCGAACCGGACCTGCCGGACGCGCTCCCCTCGGAGCGCGTCTGGCGGACGTTCGTCGAGGAGCGCGTCTAGGTCGGCGAGCAGCTCGCGCGCGGTCGGGTAGCGCCGTCCGAGGTCGCGCTCGAGGGCCCGGAGGATCACGGCGTCGATCTCGGGGCTCGACTTGGCGTAGGCGCTCGGCGGGCGGATCCGGGCCGAGCTGACCTGGGCGATCGTCTCGAGGACCGTCGCGGCTTCGAACACACGTCGCTCTGCGACGGCTTCATAGAGCAGGACCCCGAGCGCCCACACGTCGACGGTCGTGGCTCGGGAGGCCTCGTGGGAGCCGCCTTCGAGCTGCTCGGGCGACATGTGGGTCGGCGTCCCGAGGAAGGCTTCGCTCTTGGTCAGCCGGCTCAAGTCGCCCGCCGTGGCGAGTCCGAAGTCGCACACACGAACTCGACCTTCGCGGTCGACGAGGACGTTCTGCGGCTTGAGGTCGCGGTGCACGATCCCCTGCTCGTGAGCCGCGGCGACCGCGGCGACGACTTGGCGGAGCAGCACCAGCTTCTCCTTGAGTTCGAGGCCACAGCAGGCCTCGTCGAGGGAGCGAGCCTCGAGTACGAGCTCGCAGGCTAGATAGGGGTCCCCATTCAGCTCGCCGGCGGAGTGGACCCGCACGATCCCAGGGTGTGTCAGCCGGGCCGCGAGCTCTCCTTCACGGCGAAAGCGCTCGACGTGTGAGGGCTCCAACTTGCGGAGATCGAGGAGCAGTTTGAGGGCGACCCGCTGGCCGGTCTCGATCACTTCCGCGGCGTAGACGACCCCCATTCCACCCTGGCCGAGCTTGCTCAGGAGTCGGAACGGGCCGCTCTCCCGGGGAAAGATCTCTTCCGGGCGCCCGCTCGGTGCGACGGGGGCGCCCTCGTCGTTCCAGGAGAAGGTCAAGCCAGGACCTTGAGCAGGGGGCGTCGCTCGGTCAGGGCCTCGCGCGCGGCGCGACTCGTGCCTTGGCAGAAGCTGAGGTCGAGCAGCCGGAGTTGGGGGCAGGTCCCGAGGAGCTCGAGGGCTTGGTCGTCGAGGGCCTGACAGTCCTGGAGGCGGAGCTCCTCCAAGGACGGGTGAGCGACGAGAGCGGTCAGGCCTTCGGCTCGGGCGTGGGTGTAGCTGAGGTCCAAGACCCGGAGCTTGCGCAGCTCGGCGACCGGGCCGAAATCCGCTCCGCTCAGGAGCGTGCAGTGGGCGAGTTGAAGGTGTTCGAGGGCGGGGAACGAGCCCAGGCCAGGGAGGTCGAGGTCGCCGAGCGAGGTGTAGTCGAGGACGAGGGCGCGCAGCTCGACGAGCGCCGCCAGGGCTTGGAGCCGGCGGCCGCTGGCTGCGTCCCAGCCAGAGAGGCGGAGGTCGGTCAGGCTGCAGAGGCTCCCGATCGCGGCCAGGTCGCGGTGGGTCAAGCGCCTCCAGGGGAGGTTGAGGGCGCGCAATGGCTGGAGCGCTGGCCGCTCGAGGTGGCTCTGAAGATCGCGCCAGAGCCACCCCTGCGGCCCCTGTTCGGTCGCGACTTGAGCGTCGGCGTCTGGGCTGCCGAGGCCGGCCAAGCTCAAGCCTTGGGCGTGCGCCAGGGCGCTCCCGACCTCTGGCGGGAGCTCCAGCTCGGCGCGTCGGCAGACGCGGTAGGCCTCTCGCACGCGCCCGACTCGGGCGTAGCGCTGCGCGAATTGGCCCGCCAGGTTCGGATCGGCCGGCTCGGCGCGGTGGGCTCGCTCCAAGACGCCGAGACCACGATCACCCACGGCCGATCCTCGCGAAAAGTCTTGACGCGACGAGGTTCATGCGCCAGCCGCCTTTCGGCACCAACCCGCGAGGTCGACGACCTCCGGGCGAGGGGCTTGCGGCCAGTTGACCGCGCTGTGGCAGGCTCTGCCGAGCTGGAGGTCCTGCGCCAAGATCTCCCGCCGCCAGTGGGCGTGATCGAGCCGAGGTCCGCCCATGGCGATTCCTGCCGGTCGGTCGGCGAGTCCAGGCGTGGGCTGGGCGAGGAGTTCTTCGAGGGACGCGGGGTCTTCTAGCAAGACCAAGCCGAGGCCCAGCGCCTCGACCCCCGCGAGGTCCGCCGGCGCGGGACCGAGCCAAATCAGCCAGGGGCGGGGGAGGGTCTCGGTCAGTCGGACTGAGGTCGGTGATCGCTCGACTTCGACCCAGTCGCCCGCTCGACGTGGGAAGAGCGCTCTGGGGCCAGCGGAGAGCTCGAGGGTCAAGCTGCCCTCCGCCTCGCCGAGCCGGAGGAGGGGGGCGGCGTCGCCCTCGGCGCAGACTTGGTGGGCGGCCAAGCAGGCCTCGACGAGCCGGGCGCGCAGGGAGCGGTGCTCGGTCGCGAGGGGCCGAGCGGCGAGCGCGCTCGGACAGTCCAACTCCAGAGCAACGCCGGCGTGCTCGAGCGCTCGGGAGACGTCTCGCAGGAAGGGGCCTGCGCAGAGCGGAGCGGGGGAGTCCGCGCCTCGCGCCAGGTTTCGGAGCGTGTCGCTCCGCCAGGTCATGCGCGCCTGCTCGTCGGGCGTCAGGCTGTCGGCAGTCTCCTCGCAGAGGAAGGGCGTCAACGCGTTGCTCAGTCCGTGCACGGCCTCGGCCATGACCAGGCGGCGGGCCAGCGCCGCCAGGCTCGTCTCCCAGTGCGCCACGATCTCGCCGAGGTAGGCCGCGAGCAAGGTTGGCTCAGGGACGCCCTCGACGACGAGGTCCGTCCCGCTCGGAGCGGCGCTGGGGGGGAGGGCGCCCTTCTCGACTGCGCACGGCCCGCCGGGCTGCGGGATCCAAGCGCGTAGGTCGGCCGGGCGTTGCTCGGCGAGCGCTGCCAGGATTCGGACGCGCATGCCGTCGGTCGAGAGGGAGAGGCCAGCGAGGGAAGTCACGTGGGCATTCTGGCTCCGATCCGGTCGTCGGGGCAAGTCTTCGTCTTCCGCTCGGCTCGCGGCTGAGCCGAGCCAGTCAGCCGGATCCACTCAGCGCCTGCGGGCGACAAGGTCTGCGGGGGAGGCGGTTTCGAGCTCGATCCCCCGGGCGATTCGCAGGAGGGGCTCGATTCGACTCCAGGCTTCGGCTTGGGTCAGCTTCTTGGGGCTCGCTCCCAGCTGGGGCTTTGATCTGCCTGCGAGCCAAAAGGCAGCCCTCGCAGCCTTCTCGTATCCAGCCCACCTCAGGACACGACCCAGCTCCTTCGCCCTCCGCGTCTCCCCCCAGGCCCCGGTCGGCGAGTCGAACGCGATCAGGCCTAGGATCACGGCCCAGGTCTGGGCTTGGTCGAGGGTTTCGCTCGGGCCGGCGAGCACGTGGAAGGTGGCCACGGCCGAGCCCAGGTTGTGATATCCGTGGAGCGCCCTCGCGACTTCGAGGCTCCCGCGGAGCCGGAGGTCGGTTTGGTTGCTGCGACCCCGGGGTGGGAGTCCAGCAAAGCCCGCAGTCAAGCGAAAGCCGAGCTCTTCGCTGGTCGCTTGCAGCTTGCTCTCGGTCGGCCAGCCATCCAAGAGCCCGTTGACCCGGGCGCAATACTTCGCCCACTCGGGATTGGCCTTACGTGCGAAATTTAGGATTCGGAGCACGCGCAGCCTGAGCGTCGGAGTTCTCCAGCGGCCCGGAAATCGCTTGTTCCCGATCAGGACCGTCGGGGGTGCTAGCCACACTTTCTTGTTCCAAGCCAGGAGCCGAGCCCACGGCTTCTCAGGGCGAGGCTGGTCTGGGTGTCCCTCCAAAAACCCGCTCTGGTCGATTCCGGCCTCTTGGGCCGCGAGCGCGAGTTCGGTCGCGAACGCGTCTTCGGAACGCGCCTGCGCGGCCCGGATCTCCTCTACGAAGAAGTCCGGGTCGCGCCGGATGAAGCGAAGGAGCAGAAACGCGTCAGTGCTTCGCTTATAGCCACGGTGCCTCTCCTCCTTGTCGAGCAGGAACACCTTGTGGGGGTAGCGGTCCGCATATCCCCAGGAGATCGCCCGGCCATCGCGGGTGGAGGGGTCGATCTTTCTTTTGCGATTCGATTGGTGGAGCTCAAGGGCGCTGAGACTCTGGAGTTTGCTCAAGAGCTTGAAGTCAAGATCGACCCACTCGAGGTGTGGGGAGATTCGGAACAGGTGCGGGAAATAGGGCCGGAGCCGCGGAGGGACCGAGTGGGATCGTCTCCACGCGCGTCCCGAGGCTGGGGGCTGAAGGAGGGGATCGAGCTCGACCTCCAGCGTTCGGGACTCCGTGGGCGTCGCCAGCGCTGCGGGAGAGGACCTCGAGGTCGGCGAGGGCTGCGCGAGCGGAGCCCCGAGTGAACTCAGGATCGCGGCCGCGACGAGGCCGACCCCGACCAAGCAGATCGAAGTCACGAGGCCGAGACGCGCGATCCTGACCACAGCGTGGCGGGCGAGGGGCCCCTCGCTGAGCGAGGTCATGAACTCGGCCGCGCTCAAGGGGCGTTCTTGGCGGTCCTTCGCGAGGGCTCGCAGGCAGGCCGCCTCGAGGCGGGGCGGGACTCCGGGGGTGATCTCGCTCGGTGGGCGCGGGGCCTCACGCAGGACCGCTTCGAGGGTCGCGAACACGTTGCCTCGCTGAATCGGGGGGACCCCGGTCAGCATTGCGTAGAGGAGCGCTCCGAGCGAATAGAGGTCGCTCCGCTCGTCGACGCCGTGGCTGTTGACGATCTGCTCGGGTGACATGAAGTCCGGCGTCCCGAGGATCTCGCCGGTCTGAGTCAAGGTCAGGCCTCCCTGGCGGCGGGCGAGACCGAAGTCCGTCAGCCGGGCCCGGCCTTGGTCGTCGAACAGAATGTTCGCCGGCTTGAGGTCTCGGTGGAGGACGCCCTCTCGGTGGAGGTAGCCGAGCGCTTCGGCGATTTCACGGGTGATCCGCTCGGCTTCGCTGGGCGCGAGCGGGCCTTCCCGGAGGCGATCCGCCAGTGAGCCCCCCGCGAGGAGCTCTTGCACGAAGTATGGGGTCGGGCCCACGAACTGGGCCGAGTGGACTCGAACCAGCCCTGGGTGACTCAGCTTCGCCAAGAGCTGGGCTTCCCGCTCGAACCGCTCGCGATCCTCTCCGCTGCCGCCGCCGGGCAGGAGCTGCTTGACCGCATAGGTCTGCCCTGTCTCCAGGTGACGAATCTTGTGGACCGTCCCCATTCCTCCCCGTCCGAGCTCTCGGAGGAACTCGTACCCGGGGAGCGAAGCGGCCTGAGCGCCCGGGGCTGGGGCCGCTCCGTGGGGCACGTGCTTGGCCAGCACGTCTGCGGGGATCAGCCGCTGCTGGACGAGATAGACCGCGAGCGAAACGTCGGAGCCGTCTCGCTCTCGGCGGACGACTTGGAGGGCGTCTCGCAGCGCGGCTTCGCTCAAGACTCCCCCCGCCAGGAGCTTGCGCGCGAGACCTGTATCGAACCCGTTCACCGACTCCTCACGGAGCCTGTCGCGGCTGGCGGCGTCGTCGCGAAGGGGGGGGCATCGGGGATATCCTCCCCGATCAGCGCCCGAACGGGGGCCCTGTTTGCCTTCGGTCGGTCCGGGGGCGGGATCCGCTACTAGCGCTTGGGAGTCGAGCGCCGCGCCCTGCGCTGTTCCTTGGAGCGGCTGGCCTTCTTCGGCGAGGCCTTGGGCGGGGTCGGGGCCACGAGGTGGGTCGCGGTCAAGCCGCTCTTGGATCGCACAACTCCGAGCACGATTCGGGTTCCGACTTTGAGCGTCTGGAGGAGGCGGACTTGGAGCGCGCGCACCACGGGGTCCTTCGCCAGCCGGAGCCGCTTCTTGACCTTCGTCTTTCCTTCGCGGACTTCGAGGAGGAGCGCAGGGCGGCCTTGCTTGGAGCGGTCCAGCCCGCGGTAGGTCCCGTCGAGGACCCGGTCCAAGGCGCCTTCCTTGATCCGGGCGCCGTCCTCTGAGACCTCGGCCTCAGACGCGCTCGAGCGCGCCCCCTTGTGGATCGTGCGCCAGGGACCCTTGCTCTCCGCGACGACGACATAGTCGCCCGCGGTCTTAACGACTGCCCGCAGCGCGCGAGCGGCGCTGACGCCCTCAAGTCGAAGCGTGATCGTGCCGGTGACTTCGGGGCTGATCACAATGCTCTGATCTGCGTAGCGCGCGAGGAGCAGGAGGGCCGTGCGGACGTTGGCGTCGTAGAGCTCAATGCTGATCTTGTCTTTGGGCCGGGTCAGGAGCAGATAGCGCCCGCGCTGGCGGAGCTCGCAGCCGATCCGCTCTGCGATCAGCGTGACCGCTTGCCGCCAGTTGACTCCGCGGAGACGAATCGTGACGCGGTCGCTCAAGTCGGGGTCGACGAGGATCATTCGCCCCGTCTTGCGCTCGATCTCGGCGATCGCCTCGGCCAGGGGCGTGTTTTGGAAGTCCAGATCGACTCGCTGGCGGATCCGACGCGGCTCGTCGGCGCACGCCGGCTGGAAGCCGGTGAGGGTCAAGAACAGGATCAGGGTCACGAACGCTCTGGACATGGGGATTCCTTCCACAGATACGGTAGCGAGCCCGACCCCTTGCCGGAAGCGCTCGTCCTCTCTACGGAGCCCTGGGCGAGGAGCGAAACTTGCGCGACACTCGCGGCCGTGTCGCCTCCCTCCCAAGCCAGCGAGCCGCCCCCGGCGAGGTGGCTGTTGCTCGCCAGCGCTGCCCTCGCGGCCGGGCTCTTGTTCTTGCTCGAGCCCTACTTCGGGCGGCTCCTCCTGCCCAGGCTGGGGGGCAGCGCGGGGGTCTGGACGACCTGCCTCTGCTTCTTCCAAGGCGCGCTCTTGCTCGGCTACCTGCTCGCGCACGCCGCCCAGCGGCTCTCGCTCCGGGGGCAGGCCTTCGCCTACCTAGCCCTGCTCGGCCTCGGCGCGTTGGCCCTCCCGATCGGGCTCCCGCCCGAGTGGGCGCCTGACGCCGCGCGGCCCGTGCCTGGATTGGTGTGGGCCCTGACCCGCTACCTCGGGATCCCCTTCGTGGCTCTGGCCGCTGCGAGCCCCCTCCTCCAGGCGCTCGCGACTCGGGAGGGAGGGCGCGCGCAGGGGGTCTTGGCGGCGAGCAACGCGGGCAGCCTGCTGGGACTCTTGGCCTACCCGCTCCTGTTCGAGCCGCTCTTCGACCTGGGAGCGCAAGCCCGGGGGTGGGGGTTCGCCTACGCCGCCCTCTGGCTCCTGGCCCTGTTCGTGTTCCGGGGTGGCGACGCGCCCGCGCCCACGCCCACGCCCACGCTCTTGGCTCCCGAGACCCCGCCGGCGGAGGCCCCCGGCAGCGAGGAGGTCGCCTCGAGTCCCCTTCGCTGGCTGGGCTGGGCCGTCTTGGCTGGGGTCCCCGCTGCCCTCCTCTACGCGGTGACCACGACCCTCTCGACTTTCTTCCCGCCGCTCCCCTTGCTCTGGGTCTTGCCGCTCGCGCTCTATCTGGGAGGCATGGCCCTCGCGTTCGCCCGCGCCCGAGGTGGCGGGAGCGGCTCGAAGTGGGTCCAAGGCCTCGTGGCCCTGAGCGCGGCCGCGCTCCTCGTGAGCGCGTTCTTGCTGCCGGCCCTCGCTCGGAGGCCCGCCTGGCTCCTCGCGGCGCTCGGGGGGCACCTGGCGGGGTTTGGGCTCGTGGCC
>JAESQQ010000080.1 GCA_016765095.1 Planctomycetota bacterium
GCTCTAGGAGGCGCTCGACGCCGAGCCGGTCCAGCTCGTCGAGGCTGCGCGCGATCTCGCTCCCAGACGTGACCAGCTCGCGCACGAAGCGCTCGAGGTATTCGATCAGGGACTCCTTGTAGGCGAGGAGCGACTCCTCCTCGAGGGCCAAGAGGTCGATCGAGCGCTGGAGGCTGCGCATGAAGGCTTGCGCCCTCCGAGTCAGCTCCTCGAAGCGGGCGTGGAGGCTTTGCAGCGTTAGGAAGACCTTGCCGGGATCGGGTTCCTCCTGGCGAGCATGACTGAGGAGGTCGTTGAGGAGCGCGCGCACGTCTTGGAGCGCTGCGATCTTGAGCTCGCCCTTTTGCTGAAGCTCCGATTCGTAGAGGCGGACCGCGTGCTCGGCGGCTTCGCCCCTGGCTGTGAGCTGGAAGAGATAGCGCGGGCGATAGAACTCCTCGACCGTCGCGACCTCGGTCGTGTCCTGGTGAGCCTCGAGGTTGCCCCACTCGACGAGCTGGCGCAGGGCGCTCTCGACCTTGGTCGTGTCGGGAACCTCGATCGCTTGATCGATCTCCTCGGGCCGGAGGTGGAGCGCGAAGCGTTGTCGAGCCTCAACGAACACACTCAGGATCGCCCGGTAGAGGGGCGCCCGCTCAGCCGTCAGGTAGGAGAAGGCAAGCAGCCGTTCCTGGGGTGGTGTCACGTAGGCCTCTAAAGAGCGGGTCGCGAGCGGGGTCGGCTCGGCTCGCTGGCGCGAACGCAAACCTAACCCTGAGATCCGACAGAGGGGAGGCCGACTTTCGCATTCCTATCGGTCGGACGAGGGGGAGGTGCCACGCGCTCGGCCAGGCTCTCCCAGAAGCTCGGCTCGTCGATCCCGAGGAGAGGCAGCCAGCGCTCGGCCCAACACCAAGAGCGCGTTCGCCCCTCGATCAGGTGGCGGAGGGCCCGGATCCCTCCACGGACCGACTTGCTCTCGTCGCCTTGCTTCCTTGCTTGCGAGCATGGCCGAGGCCAAGAGAAGCGGTAGGCTGGACGCAGACAGGATCTCCACCGGTGCTCAAATCTCTCCAGTTCCGCGGCTTCAAAGCGCTTCGCGAGGTAGACCTCGACGACCTCCCGCGGCTCACGGTGCTCGTCGGCCCCAACGGAAGCGGAAAGACGAGCGTGCTGGAGGCCATTCACTACGTCGCTCAACTGGGTACGCGACCCTTCTGCTCGATCTTCAACAATCACAGAGACCCGAAGCATCTCCTCCGCCGGGGAGAGGACGAACCCTCCGTCAGCCTCTCCGGCGAGTGGGCCGGGAGCGAGGGAAACCTGACGCTCACCATTGAGCGCGAGGTGGTCAACCGCCCCCCACCCGAGGAGCCGCTGGAGGGGCACAAGCTCAAGGTCAACGGCTCATGGGGAGACCAGACCTACACCACAGAGAACGACGGGGAGGTTCTCTGGAACCACCTTCCTGATTTCGGGAGTGAGATCGCCCGAGTCGTGATGCTGAGGCTCGAAGCATCTCGCCTCGCCAAGCCCTCCTACAGCGAACAGAAGGTCCCGAGGGTCGAGTGGAACGGCTACGGACTTGCGAGCGTCGTGGGTTACATGGCGGGCAATCAGCCGGAGCGCTTCAAGGACCTCGTCCAGACGCTCCGGAGAATCGTCCCAGTGGTCGAGGCCGTTCGAGTGGAGCGTGCTGAAGTCCACCCGCCTGGGGAGGTGTCGGAGCGCGTCAGCCGCGGCGGCCCAGGCCCCGGAGCGCGACGTGTCTGGGGAGAAGAGCTCGTCTTTGACATGCGCGGTGCCCCCAATCTGCCAGCCCACGCCGTGAGCGAAGGGACCTTGCTGACACTCGGGCTCCTGACCGTCCTCTTCGGCCCGAGCACACCTCGGCTCGTCCTCCTAGACGACCTCGATCGCACCCTGCACCCCCAGGCCCAAAAGACCCTCGTCGAGGTGATCCGCGAGCTGCTCCAGGCGACCCCCGATCTTCAAATCCTCGCCACGTCCCACTCGCCCTATCTGCTGGATCACCTCCGGCACGACGAGGTCCGCCTCACGACGCTCACGCCGGACGGCGAGGCCCTCTGCGCGCATCTCTCAGAGCACCCCGACTTCGAGAGGTGGAAGGAGCTCATGACGCCAGGCGAACTCTGGAGCAGCGTCGGGGAGCAATGGTTGACCCAAGCAGGCGCTAAGGGCGCCTGAGCCATGGTGCTGCTCGGTTTCGTGGGAGAGGCCCAGGCTGACTACGTCACGGGCGCACGGCTTTCGGATCGCACTCTCTGCACGAAGGTCGATTGGATCGAGAGAGACGTCCTAGACGATTATCGAACCTGGATCGGCGTCGAGGGGGGAGACCCCTGCCTGCTCTGGCGCGCTGTGCGAGCCACTGCAAAGCAAAGGAGCCTCAAGGCGCACGGCCACTTCGGCGGCGAACCGGGTCTCCCGGACGCTAGGACGGCCCGGTTGGCCCTCTTGCTCTTCGCCGCCCTGCAGGATCGACCCCAGGCCGTGCTCCTGGTTCGAGATACAGACTGTGACACCCGGCGCCAGAGAGGCTTGACCCAGGCTCGAGACGATCGCGCTTGGCCTTTCAGAGTCGTGATCGGCGCCGCACACACCAAGCGCGAGTGCTGGGTGCTAGCCGGCTTCGATCCCCTGGACTCCGTTGAGAAGGACCGCCTCAAGACCGAGAGAGAGAAGCTGGGCTTCGATCCCTGCACGCAGGCAGCTGAACTCACGGCAATTCACGACTACGACAAGAAGAGCGCCAAGCGCGTCTTGAGCGAGCTGACAGCCGGGGACGCCGGACGTGAGAGCGCATGTTTGGAAGCCGACCTAGAGATCTTGCGGAGCAGAGGCGAGAGAACAGGCTTGCGAGCCTTTCTTGAGGAACTCGAGGAGAGAGTCCTCCCCCTGTTCCACTGACTCCCCCAGGCAAGGTCTCGCACCCGATTCGCCCAGACGCAGCCAGGTCACGATCTCAGGTCGATTGCTCCCAGGGCCTCGCGCAGCTCTTGATCCAGGCTCGCAGCGTCCTGATCCCCTTGGCCGAGCAGGGGCGCTAGGGCAGCGCGGGCCGCGAGGAGGTGAGGCCGCGCTTCGTCTATCGGCTCACAGAGCCCCGCCTGAGCCTGGAGCGCCTGCGCTACGTCCCGGGCCAGATCGCGTCGCTCGGGTTCGTCTCGAGCCAGAGCCTCACGAACGGAGACCGCGAGCAGGACGACGTCCCGCGCTGCTTGACTTCGACCCAGCTCGGCTTCGAGTTTGCCTAGGCGAAGAAGGGCGAAGCCGAGGTCGCGACGAAAGTCGACGTTCCTCGGATCCCGGTCGACGAGGCGGCGGCGGATCTCGAGGACCCCTTCGAGCAGGTCGTGGGCCGTCTCGAGGTCTCGCTCGGCGTGGGCGATCTCCG
Source organism: Planctomycetota bacterium (assembly GCA_016765095.1). GTDB lineage: Bacteria > Planctomycetota > J058 > J058 > J058 > NORP233. The sequence continues at coordinate 3,398 of JAESQQ010000080.1, forward strand.
CGACCTCCTCGCGGGCGAAGCCGAGGCTTCGCTGGAGGTGAATGTTGGTCGGTTGGACGCGCGCTTGCCGCTCGACCTCCGCGACGCCTTCGTCGGCGTAGCGCCGAGCGGCCTCGAGTTCGCCGGCTTGCCGCGCGAGCCGGGCCAGCTTTGAGAGCGTGAACGCAAACACGCGGCTCGCGTTGCCGAGCGCGCTTCGGTCGGCGTCGCGAAGCAATTCCGCCGCTTGGGCATACGTGGCCAAGGCTTCGCCCTCGCTTGCGCTCCCCTCCGACTCCTCGACCTGAGCGAGCAGGCTTCCGCGGAGGTTCAGGACGAAGGCATAGACCTGTCGCGCATGGAGACTTTCTGGCGCCTCCTTCCAGAGCTCCCGACGCAAGCGGCAGGCTTCGGCGGCGTAGGACAGAGCGGCCGTTGGGCCTTGGTGTCGCTCGACGGAGCGCGCGAGCTGACTCCGCACGTAGGCTAGCTCTCCGCGAACCTCTTCCGAGCCACCTTCGAGCTCCGAGAGGAGTCCGCAAGCCTCCTCGAGCAGAGCTCGCCCTTGCTCGCCGTCTCCGCCCGAGGAGACGAGGAAGGCGCAGCTGCTGAGCGAGACCGCTAGCTCCCGTCGCAGCTCGGGGGGAGCTGAAGCTCCTCCGCAGGCAGCCCGGAGGAGCACGACTCGACGCCGAGCCAAGGCGAGGCCATACGCGCGAGCGCCCGTCCGGCTGACTCGCTGCTGAGCCCGCCAGGTGCCTTCGCGGAGGCGAAAGGCCGCCTCGACGCTCGGCTGCGCAAAGAGGGAGTCGAGGACGGCCCGCGGCCCAGCAGCCCCCTCCTCGCTCTCTCCCCAGAGGGGAGCTAGAGCGCAGAGCGCGGTGCTCAGGAGCTCCGCTCGGGCCGAGGAGGACTCTACGCTCGCCAGGTCGCGGAGCGCCTTGCCGTCTCCTGCGCGAGCCAAATCCGCCCACAGCTCTCCAAGGGCGTCGAGCAAGAGTGGGAAGGGATCCCCGCCCTCGCCGATCGCCTCGCGAGTCCAGCGGAGGAGGGTCGAGCTGCTGAGCCCACCCTCCCGCTCGGAGCGTCGCCGGACCTCCGCTAACAGGACCTGCTCTGCTAAGCGCTCGTGACAGAAGGTGTAGCAGGCGGCGCCCTCCCCCTCCGGTCGCGGGCGGACGAGGATCGAGGCTGCTTGGAGCTCCTCAAGGGGATCGAGGCGGATCGCCCGCTCCCGCATGGAGCCCAAGCTGGCCCTCCACTCTGCGACCAGCGCGTCTGCGACCTCCTCAGGGACGTCCGCTCGCCGACGATCGAGCATTTCGCGACCCAGCTCCGCCAAGGTCGCGGCCAAGCCAGGCTGCTCGCTCACGATCCGGTCGAGGTGGTCACGCAAGAGGCGACCGGCGTTCAAGCTGCTCGGCACGACCCGGCCACGGTAGGTCTCGTGGAAGAGGTGGAGCTGGAGCGGGGTCGCGAGCAGCGTCCGGATTTCAGCGGGGAGGTCCGCATAGGCCGCGCTGCAGGACCTCCCGGGAGTGGCGCGCTGGCGCGCTAGGTAGGCCTCCTCGATCTCGCGGCCCCGAAAGGGCCGGACCTCTAGGAAGCCTTGGGGATCCTGGTCTTTGCCAGCCTCGAAGCGGCGCCAGAAGCGCCCGTTGGCGAAGGGGTCGAGGCCGTGGCGCTTGAGCTCCGCGTGGCTCTGCTCCAAGGCGTGATAGGCACCCGTCCGGATCGAGACGATCAGGCGCAGCCAGGGGAAGCGACCCAGGCAGCGCAAGGCCTCGTCGAGGGCCTCGGCCAGCTCGCGGAAGCGATCGGCTTCGTTGAGCGCGTCGATCACCAGCAGCATTCGCCCTCCGCTCGCGGCGTCCAGCCCCCGCGCCTCGAGGGACTCAAGGAGGTCCTCGAGGGACTCGAGCCGGCTCCGCTGAATCCCTGCCTGACGGCACACCGCCTCGCACAAGAGCCGGGCCGCCGGCGCGCGCGAGTCTGTCGGGAAGGCCGTCCGCCCCTGAAGGTAAACCACGAGCTGTGGCCCCTCCTTGTGCGCCGCAGGCAGCGCGGGGCGCTCGTCGGAGCCCTCCTCGCCTCCGACCTGCTCCTCGATCAGGCGCGCCAAGAGCGAGCTCTTGCCCGTCCCGGCTTCCCCCAGCAAGAGCAAGGCCTCGCCGGGTCGCTCGAGCTGCTCGCGAACCGCGCGCTCGAGCCGCCGGCGCTCAACGTAGGACTCAGGGAAATACTTCCGTCCGCGCAGGACGGATAGCTGGTCTCGAGCAGCGCTCGCGGCCAGCTCTGCGATCACGAAGGGGTCGAGGCGCCGCTCACCAACCCGGAGCACGACTCCCTTGCGAGCCAGGGCTTCACGGAGCACGACCCCCAGCTCGGGGAGCTCCTCGAAGCGCTGGACGCCCATGAGGACCGCGCTGCGCTCGGTGACCCCGTCGATCAGCCCCAAGTCCATGTGTCCCGTCAGTCCGTCTGCGGAGCGCACGCCCTCGCTGGGTTCGACCTCGAGCGGAGCGACCAGCGGATAGACGGCTAGGACGCCCTCGGCGCTGCGAGCCACGACCTCGCTGATCGCGAACGCCTCCTCGCAATCGCCCGGGGCCTCCTCGATCGCGAAGGCCAGGTCAAGGTGAGGACCGCGCAAGACGACCGCCCCCCCACCCTCCACGCGCCGGAGGAGGGTCGGCGATTCGGCGCCGAAGAGAAGGGCCAAGGCCTCGACGAGCACCGGCGCCAGCCGACCGAGGCGAGCGGCGTCCTCCTCTGAGCTCGCCGAGCGCGTCGCGCGCCGGTGCGCGAGATCGTTTCGTGCTCGCCAAAGCGCCTCGTTCGCGCTCCGAGCGGGCTGCTCACCCAGACCCGGGAGCCCTTCCAAGAGGGCCTCCCAGCCCTGTGGGATCCCACCGCGCTTCGCGCCGACGACCCCCCAGCCTGCGACCAAGCCTGGGAATCGAGACCCGCGAGGCTCACTCCGCCCGCGCCAGAAGCGCGCCAGGCGATCGCAGAGGTCAGCCCAGTCTGCCCAGGAGGGCTGTCTCAGGGCCCGATAGACGTAGGCGTCTACCTCGGGCGCTCCGAGAGGAACCGCCAGGTAGTCGGCCAAAAGGAGGAGGGCCGTCAGTCGCACGCTCTGAAGCGAGGCGAAGATCAGGTTGTCGAGGCGATCGCTCGGGCTCCCGCCTGGCTCGAGGGCGAAGGCCAGCGGGTGCGCGATCGGGAAGGGCAGCGCCTCCAGGCTAAGGGCGCCGCTCAGGACGCCCGCCAAGGGGTCGCGACTCGCCTGGCGAAGACGCTCCAGGGCCGCCAAGGCGCGCCGTCGATCGGCGAGGCGCGTGACTCCCAGTCGATCTTGCAGATCGCTGGCCGTGAGGAGGACCAGGGTCGCTGGGGTCAACGCCAGCCGCGCGAAGGTCTCGAGGTGATCTTCGAGGCCGAGCCGAGTCAGCCAAGTCCCAGGCGCCTCTGTGAGGGGAGCCGGCGCTGCCCCAACGGCTTCGAGGAGGCGCAAGCGATCGCCGAGATCGATCAGCCCGAGCTCGTCCGCAAGCTCGCTGACCTGCAAACCGGGGAGGTCTGTGACTTCGACGCCGTTGGCCTCAAAGCGCTCGGCGTAGCGCCCCAGGCTCCGCTCCTCCAGCCAAGCTCGGATCTCCACGACTCTCCCCCTTCGTCGTACGGCGTCCCTAGGCGGTCCCCACGCTACGCGGAAAGGGGGGCCGGCGGGAGACCTCGCCGTCTGCTCGTGCCTCGGCTAGGCCAGCGCCCACGGGATCCCCTCGGCGCTGATCACGGCTCGAACCGCCGACGGGAAGCCGAGCTGGCGAGCCTCCGCAGCGATCTTCGCAACCAGCGTCCGCAGCTCACGCTAGTCCCCAGGGATCGGCGGTCTGGGACGTCTCCAGTCTCTCTCCTGGACAAGCCGCCTGCCACGCGACCAAGCCCCCCCATGAGCCGGGCAGTCCTCTTCGCGTCGCCCAGCCGAGATTCCCTGTGGGGTACGTCAGGGGAACGGGGCACCCGCGTCCTCCTGATAGCCCGGCCTTCAATGAGGCCGGCCCCGCCCTCTCACCTTCGACCCCCAAAGGAGCTCCCGTGCACCGCAATCGTCGTGCCCGCAAGGCCCAGATCGCCGCTTGCCGTCGTCGTGAACTGCGCGACTCCAGCCAGGAAGCGCCAGCCACAGAGCCCGCCGCACCCCACCTCGCTTGCTCCTTGGGGCTCCTCTCTCGACTTGGACTCTATGGACTCGAGTCGATCGAGCTGCCTTTGGTGGCGGGCCTCGTCCTTGGTGAACCGATCCTGCTCGTGGGCGGTCACGGGAGCGGGAAGACCACGCTCTGCCGAGCAGTTGCTGGCGCTCTTGGCCTCTCGTTCTGGGCCTACGACGCGAGCAAGAGCCTCTTTGAGGACGTGATCGGGTTCCCCAACCCCCAGCAGTTGGGTAAAGGCGTGCTCGACTACGTCCCGACGGTGCTCTCGATTTGGGGCCGCGAGTCCGTCCTGATCGACGAGCTCTCGCGGGGCACGCCAGCCATGCAGTCCAAGTGGCTCGAGGTGGTCCGCTCACGCCGGATCATGGGCGTTCCTCTCGACGATTTGCGTCAAGTCTTCGCGGCCATGAATCCGCCCAGCTACCTAGGAGCCTTCCCCCTCGACGAGGCCCTCGCGGGGCGCTTCACGGTCGTTATCCAGGTCCCCAGCGCACGTGAACTCAGCGACGACGCGCTCCGCGCCGTGATCCAGAACGTGACCGAAGACGACTGCGTCGGACTCTCCGAGAAGGGGCAGCGAGCCGAGGTCGAGGTGGACTCGGCCCTCCTGAGCTTCGTGGCGGGCGCGCGCCGACGCTATCGGCGAGCGCCCTCAGGCCTCCGCGACCAGACCGTCGAATACGTACTCGGGTTGACGCGCATGCTCGCGGACCGAGAGGTGTTCCTCGACAGCCGCCGCTTGGGCATGCTCCAGCGACTCCTGCTTGGCGCCCTCGCCGTGGACGCCCAAGCGCGCGGGCGGCGACGCCCCTTCGTGGCCTGCCGAGAGCTCCTCTGGCAGACCCTCCAGGGAGGGCTCCCCTTCGCGGCCTGCGCCGAAGACGTGAGCGAAGCGCTCCTCCGCTCTGCCCACGAGCGAGCCCTGGCCCGGGTTCTGGGCGAGCAGAGCGGCAGCTTCCACTGGCTCCCGATCGATCCCCTCCTGCGAGCCCGGGCTTTGATCGGGAGCCGAAACCTGAGCCCAGCCCAGCGAAGTGCTGGGCTCACGCGCTGCTTGGAGTCGGCCGGGGAGGGCGAGCCCGACGCTCGCGAGGCCGGCGCTCGGGGACTCGCGGTCTTGGCCCATGCGCTGGGAGAAGGTGACTTGGAGTTCCCCCCAGACGACACCTTCCGACTCCTCGACAGTCTCCAGCGTTCCCTGGCTGTCGCGCCGGCAGAGCACGCGGCTGCCCTCGCGTCGCTCCGCGGCGTGTTCGAGGAGCGCTGGCGCCAAGGGGCTTTCGCCAAGCGCCTCCCGACGGCTCTCCGCCTTGGCCTGGGGGCTCTGAGTGAAGGGGAACACGACTACGTCGATCCAGACGAACTCGCGACCCGAGTCCAGAACACAGCAAGCAAAGAGGAGGGCTCCCTGTGAGGCTCTGCGGCTACAAGCACGTCGAACGAGCACCCGGAGTCCGGGTCTACGAGGAGGCGACCTTCGAGGTTTCGCTTCGCACCGCGATCAGCGCAGAGCTTGGCTCGACTCAGGCTTTGGGCCCACCCGGGATCATGGCCGGCCGAAGGGAGTTCAGCGTCCTCGACGAGGGAATCGCGGGCAACTGGAACCGACCCGGCCAGATCTGCCTCCGGGGCGGCGCCAGCGAGACCTCCCTGACAGGGCTCCTAGTCTACGAGTCCCTGGGAGAGCTCTTTGAATTCCTCGCTGCGCGGGTGGTTCCCCAGGGCGACGACCGCCTCTCGCACCTCGTCAGCCGACTCTCCTCAGGCAGCGAGAGCAGGGGTGACCTCGAGCGAGAAGTCCTCGAGGCGGAGGACTCGGGTGACGTCTCCTCAGATTCTCCCCGCGGCCTCCCGGTCTTGTCCCGAGAGAGGTTCAAGGAGCGCTTCCGCTCGCTTCCTTCGAGCGAACCTGAGGAGCGCTACGTGCCGACAGCAGAGGGCTACCAGCGCGGGCCCCTCCTTGTGCGCCCCCTGAGCCAGGAGGTCGGCGGGCGCACGATCCCGCGCTGGGCCTACTTGATCCCGACGGGTGTGTCTGAGGGATCGCGGAACGAGCCGATCCTCCACTTCGACGGCCAGCGACTCGACTGGCTCCGCTCGATCCATGAGCTGCGTGGCGCGTCCTTTGAGGCCTTTGATCGAGAAGGAGCCCTCTACCGAGCTCCGCACTTCGACGTGCTTCCGAGCCCCCACCTCCGGGTTCGTTGCCTGGTGAAGATCCCGAGCGGCCCAGCCCTCGCCAAGGCCTGGGAGCACGGGCTCACGATCTCGAGGCGCCACCCCTTGCTGAAGCGGGCAGGCTACGTCGTGGACAGCCGCGCCCCGATCGCCCTTCGGGGAGGAGAACCCGTGCTGGAGAACCCGACCGCGGCGGTCCAGCTCTTGGCTTCCACGACGCGCGGGATCTATGTCCCGGGGGATCGCCAACAGCCCGAGCCTCCCGCCTGCTCTCTTCTCGAGAGCGAGAGCTGGGCGGTGGTCCTCGACGTGAACGAGCTGCCTTGAAGATCCCTCCCGACCCGAACGTGCTCTTGGCTCAGGTCACGCGTGACGCCTGGGCGCGCTCGCCCGAGCTGGGCTGGGCGCTCAGTCACCTCTCCGGAGATTGCCAAGTCAGCTATGACCCGCGAGTCGGCACGGCCTGCATTGGCCGAAGGGGGCGGCGGTATCGGCTCCGGCTCGACCCGAGTTTCCTCCGCGAGGAGCTTCACTGCGAGGACGACCTGCTCTTCTTGCTCCTCCACGAGGTCGGCCACCGCTTGCGAGGGGACCTCCACAGAGACGTGGGGCGAGACCCGTGGGAGCGGACCCTCGCCAACGTCGTCGCAGACATTCAGATCAACGCCGCGCTTTGGCGCGAGCACTTCCCGGCCGGAGTCCCGCTCCTCGAACGGCTCTACGCTCGGCCAGGACTGGAGACGCTCCTCTTGCCCCCCTCCTTGCTCTTGCTTCGCTTCGCGGCGGGCGCGGGGAAGGGGCACCTTCGCCGCTTTATGTCACCCGGGGATATTGACGGCGAGGCGCGCGGCGAACTCGAGCAAGTCGCGGCCTTCGCGCTCAAGACTGACCTCGGAGGAGACACCGACCTCGGCTTTCGCCTGGGTGAGTGGTATGCCGACGCCTGGCTGGACGACGACACGCAAGAGAGCCTGCGCTTGCGTCTTCGCAAGTTGCTGCGAAGCGAAGCGAGCGGCTGCTTCTCCCCGACCTTGCTAGGGGACCACCGGGGTCGAGAGGGTGGTCCTTCGTGGCCAAGTGGCCCTTGGGGAAAGGTCTTTGGGAGGGAGGGGGGTGCTGGAGGAGAGGCCGAGGAAGACGCAGTCGAAGTCGCGAACACTCGCCGCGGCCTTGCGGAGCTGCGACTCGCGATCCTGGCGGCGCTCTCGCTGGAGGAGATCGGGAGCGGCTACGACCCGAGCACCCAGCGCCCTGACGTCGTGCCCTCGGTCGACCGGCGCGCCGCGCTCCTCCTCTCACAGGGGGTCTGCCCGATCTTCTTCCGCAGCCCCGCGCTCGACGCGAAGCGCGAGGAGCTCCGGGTCCGGGTCTATGTAGATGTCTCGGGCTCCACCGGCTCGGCCCAGCCTCTGATCTATGGGCTCCTCTCGCAGCTCAGCCAAGTCCTCCAGCCCCCGGTCCACCTGTTCTCGAACGAAGTCAGCGACATTTCGCTGGCCGAGCTGGCGAAGGGACGTCGGCGAACGACCTGGGGGACCGACTTCGACTGCCTGCTCGAGCACGCCCTCGAGGCCGGCTACCAGCGGATCCTCGTGGTCACAGACGGCTACGCGAGCTTCAAGGCGGAGGTCGCTGAGCGCGTTCGCAAGCGCGGGCTGAGGGTGTTCCTGCTCTACACCGCGCCGCCGGGTTACTCCCCTCTCGAGGAGCTCGCCCAGGCGAGCTGGACCTTGCCAGGCTCGGCCTAGGTGAGGCGCAGAGGCTCGGTGGGTCAGTGGCCCAAGCGCGCCCAGAGCTTCTTGCCTGGACCCGAGGAGGCGGAGCGGCCGCGAGTCGCTCCACCTGCGCGGAAGGGTGGAGCCAGGTGAGCCGAGACGAGACCAACTGTGAAGCAAGCTGCCGAGAGCGATCTCATGGCGGACGAGGACACTGACTGTGACCAGGAGACGCCGGGCTGGAAGCAGCTCAAACCAAACGCTGAAGCTTCTCAAGGGGGGCGGGCGGGCGACGCCGAAGCCCGACCCGCTCTCCGGGGTCCTAACGACCTTCGTGGACTTTGTCACGTCCGACCTCCTCACCGATTTGACACGCTTCGCGCCGGTTGACGAGTTGATCCGCGCCGCCAACGCAGTCGGCGGAGGACCGCGGGTCGAGGCACGTGCCCGAGCGCTGGAGCGGATCCGCCGCACGCTCGCCGGGAGCGTCGACGGCGAGTCGTGGGCCGTCGCGGTGCGAGACCTCGTCGAGGCGTTCACGCTGCGGCATGTCCTGCGCCCCTGGCTGAAGTCGATCCGCAACTCCCCTCAGAGTCGAACGGAAGCCGTCGAAGGCCTGGTGGGTTGGTACACGACGATCGCGAAGAGGGTGGCTGAAGGCCAAGGACTCGCCCACTTGTGGAACTGAGCCTGTCTCGCCCGACCCTAGGAGGCGACCACGTCGTCGAGAAAGTCCAGCCAGTCCTTCTTGAGCGCCTTCTCGAGGAGGTCCTTGAGGATGTCTGAGCCGTAGTCGTAGACGTCGGGAATCGGGATCAGGACGCAGCGCATGCGGAACATGTCTCGCGGATAGCGTTCTTGGAGCAGGGCGAGGTGATCCTCCTGGAAGAGGAATACGATGTCCCCCCAGGCCATGAGACCTGGCGTGAGCGGGGTCTCTTCGCTGTAGATCCCGGCGGTCCGGGTCTCTATGGCCCAACCTCGCGTAGCCCCCACGCGCGCTACCTGGTCAGCGGCCTCGCGCGACCGATTGGCCCCCTGATTGCAGACGTAGAGCAAGCGCGTGGCTACGGTCATTCTTGGTCCCTTGGTTGTGTCGTGACGCGACGCCAGAGCGTGGCATGCGAGAGCTTCAGAGAACCGTCGCTGACTGGATCCGAAGGGTTTCCAAGCGGAAGTCGAGGAGCGCCACCCCTGTGGCCCCCGACTTGTTTATCGCCACCCGTAAGGCGAGGGACACCGTGCCTTCGGCTGAGGCCGGCTCTCGAGCGCGGCTCAGGAGCAGGATTTTGTCGGCGGTCAGCTCCAGTTTCAATCCCCCCCAGAGGTCGCTCAGGGTGGGAGAGCTCTCGCCCTCGGCGCTCGGGTGGAGAGGGCAGAGCACGAGGACGTGTGCCTCGAGCTCTCTGGCCGCCGTGCGCAAGCGCCGAACCAGGCTGGCCGCTTCCGACTCGGAGCCTGACGCGAGGTCCGCGAGTCCGTCGAAGACGAAAAGCTGAACCTTGTGTTCGCGACGGAGCCAGGTCCACCGGTCCAGAATCGCTTCTAGGCTCTTCGCTCGCGCGAGCGCGAGGTGAAGGGGAGCGGCTGCAATCAGCTCTGCCGCTTCAGTCATCGTCCGCACCTCACCCCGCGAGAGGAAGCCGTAGCGCAGGCTGTGGACGGGCAGCTTGCCCAGCCCGGCCACGATTCGCTCGATCATCTGGGCCGGCGAGAGGGTCGTGGACTCATAGACCGTGGGGGTGCTCCTCAACACCGAGAGGCTTCGGACGATGGAAAGCGCCAGCGTGGTCGCGCCGGTGGCGGGGCGCGCGGCGAGCAGGCTCAGCTCACCCGGCCGAAGCCCGCCAAGGAGTTCGTCTAGGTCCGCGAAATACGTGTAGAGCGGGAACGCGCGTCCTTCGCGAGCCGTGGCGTAGTCCTCGAGGAAGCGCTCTACCTGGTCGCGAGCGGGCGGAATGTGCTCCTCTTCCTCTGGATCGGGCTCCATTGGGACTCAGTTCCTTGCTGTGTTCGGTGGCTTCGAATCACGAATGTCGCCTACTCGCAGCTCTCCAAGAAGGCCTCGATCCGCTCGCAGGAGGAAGCCGAGGGCTCCGTTCGCTGGGAGAGCCACGAGTAGAGCGCCCCCGCGCTCCGACCGATCTTGCGGGCGACCTCCGCCACGCTCTGACCGCTCTCGTCGAGGTGCTCGGCGAGCTGCTCGATCAGCTCGTCGGCTTCGCTCTCGTCTTCGTGATCCTCACCGAGGAGCTCGTAGTCCTCGCAGATCAGGGTCCCGTCCTTGCAGATCAGAATGTGACCCGAGAACTTCAGCTCGCCTTCGCTGAGGCGATCGAGCTTCTTGCGGAGCTTCTTGTAAGCCGTCTGGACGCAGTCGAGGGCGCGTTCGGCCATGTCGTCGTCGTCGTCGTCGTCGTCGTCTCCACCGAAGTCGTCGCTGTCGTCGCCGTTGTCGTGACCCCCACCGCCGTTGCTGAGGCGGAGGCCGTCCTCGCGCTCGCGATCGAGGGCCGCGAGGGCTTCCATAACCTGCCGCCGGGGCTTCAACGAATTCTCAACACTCATGCGATCTCCTTGGTCCCCATTCGTCGGAGACACGAGCCAGGAAACAAGCGCTGGGCAGATTCCAATCGCCCAGCGCTGATTGCCTGGGCCCTTGGGAGCCGGCGTTCGTTACGGACTCAAGAAGGAGCCGAAGATTCCAATCACCCAGCGCTGATTGCCTGGAGCCTTGGGAGCGGTCTGGCGCCGCTTCGATCCAATCGCGAATGAACCTGTGTACCGCCCCGGTGGATGGATCCGGCTGGACACTCCACAATCGGGAGGCTGGACCGGCGGATGGGAGCGGGGGGCGTTGATAAACAGTGTCTGGAAAGTAACGCGGTAACTGGTGTGACTCGCTTGCACCCGATCCAGCGCCGGTACCTGACAGAGGAGCTCGTTCGGCTCCGTCGGGCCGACGAGCGACAGCGTTTCGCGGCTTCCCAACGGCGGGGGCGAATCGATCCGAACCCCCACCAGATCGACGCCGTCATCTTTGCGCTGCGCCGCATCCCGGAGGGCGGCTGCATACTTGCCGACGAGGTCGGCCTCGGTAAGACCATCGAGGCGGGGCTCGTCCTGGCTCAGCTACTGGCCGAGGGGACGCAGCGGGTCCTGCTTATCCTCCCCAAGACCCTGATGGGGCAGTGGAGAGACGAGCTCTACACGCTGTTCGGCCTTGAAACGCGAGAGGGAGACCTGTCCCCCGAGGCGTTCATGGGTCCAGGCATTTTCCTCGTGGGCCGAGAGTTCGCGGGTGGGGTGCGAGGAGCCAGTCTGCTCAAGACCTCAGAGCCCTTCGACCTGTGCGTCATCGACGAGGCCCACGAGCTGTTCGCTGGAATCTACAAACGCGTCGATGGACATGGGGACTACAAGGAGGGCTCCAAATACGCCCAGACTGCCCAACGCGTTCGTGACTTTCTTGGTCCGACCCCGGTCCTCCTCCTCACGGCAACCCCGATTCAGAACTCACTGCCCGAGCTTTGGTCCCTTGTCCAATACGTCGAGCAGTCGGGAACTCTGCTGGGCAAGTTGCCTACATTCAAGGCGGTGTTCTGTGGCGGAGACCCGCGAACCGTAGATCCACCCCAGGCCATGGAGTTGCGGCGCAGAATCGCGACGGTGTGTAAGCGCACGCTGAGAAGGCAGGCTCAGGAATTTCTGAAGAAGCCATTCGTCGAACGCCGGGCACAGCTCTTCGAATACACGATGAGCCCCGACGAGAAGGCCCTCTACAACGACGTCACGGCCTATCTGTTGGAGCGAGACCTGTGCGCGTACCACGGGCACCGCAAGCTCATTTTGATTGGCTTCCACAAGCGAATGGCTTCCTCATACCGTGCGTTGGCAAAGAGCTTGCACAACGTCGCTGAACGACTCCGGCGCATGCTGGAACAAGCGCCGCCAGAGGCAATCAAGCAGGCCACGTTGGCCTTTGCCTTGGACCTCGAGGAGGAGTTCGAGGACGAGCAGGGAGAGGAGGAGACGCCTCCCACAGCAGAGAAGATTCGGGCGGAGCTCAAGCGCGTCGAGGACTTCGCCCGTCGCGCCGAGTCCCTCAAGTCGGACAACAAGGCGAAGTGCCTTGAGAAGGTCCTCAAGCTCCAGGACGAACGTCAGGCGCGAGGAGAGAGCAGCGGGAAGATTCTCATCTTCACCGAGTCGCTCACGACTCAGGACTACATCCGCGAGGTGCTCGTCAACGCAGGGCTTGACCCGGGTGAAATCACGCTGTTCCGCGGGCAGAACACGTCCAAGGAGGCGCGAGCGGCGCTCAAGCGTTGGGAAGACGAGGTTGGCCGCAAACTCGCTCCCAACAATCGTCCCAGCCCGGACATCGCGGTTCGACTGGCCCTGGTTTACGAGTTCAAGACCCGGGCACGAGTAATGATCTCAACCGAGGCCGGGGCGAAGGGCTTGAACCTACAGTTCTGCGACACCCTGGTGAACTACGACCTGCCGTGGAACCCACAGCGGATCGAACAGCGGATCGGTCGCTGCCACCGCTACGGCCAAGAGCGCGACGTCACGGTCATTAACTTCTTGGCCACCGATAACGAGGCCCAGCGCCTGACCTTCGAAATCTTGAGCCGAAAGCTAGACCTGTTCGGCAAGGTCCTGGATGCCTCCGACGTGATCCTCCACCAGCCGTCAGGCGCCCCGGCTGAGTCGTTGGTGTCGGCTCCCGGGATCATTGACTTCGAGAGCCGAATGCGGCGGATCTACCAACAGTCCCGCACTCAGGAAGACATCGAGGTAGAGCTTCGTAACATGCGTGAGGAGATAGGTGAGGCGCGCGAGCGCTTCGAGAGCTCGCTCGCGAACACGGCTGATCTGATCCAAGACGAGTTCGACGAAGACGTTCGCCGGACGTTCCAGCAAATCCAGGACGAGCTTCCCAAGAGCCTTGCTGCGCTCGACCTCGAGCTCGACCGGATTCTGGTTGGCTACCTAGACGCTATCGGTGCCCCCTACGAACGACGCAGCGACAAGGGCCGGGTCCAGTTCGTCATCGACCCTTGTCCGCGGCTCCCGGCTGTGTTGGTCGGAGGCACGGAGATCGTGATCGGACACGCACGGGACCTCGAGGATGTGGACCCGCTGCATCCCGGCCATCCCCTGATCCTCCTGGGGGCGCTGGAGGAGGCGCGCGCGAGCACCGCACAGCCGCTCTCGGTGAAGCTGAAGGTGCCCGACGCTGACGGCCCCCCTTCGTCTCGACGAGGAGCGAGGGGGCGCTACGTGGTGACGAAGACCCACTGCCAGGGCTTCGAGCCGCAGGAGCGGCTTCTCGTTACCGCCTTGCTCGAGGGCGACGACAGCCCACTCCCCGACGAGCTGGCGCGGGTCTGCCTCGAGCTGCAACCAGAGGACCATCCGGGTTTCGACCGGCCGTTGTCGATTCCTGACGAGGACGTCCAGGCCGCCGTGTCGGAGGCCGTCTTCCGGGACCAAACCGAGATTTCCAAAGGCAATCAGGACCGCTTCGAGCGGGTCATGGATCAGCTTGAGCGGTACGTAGAGGACCAGTTGTTCGTCTTGCGGCGGGACTTAGAGGCCGCAGAGGTGCGCCTCGGCGAGAAGCAGACAAAGCAGAGTTCTGCGCTCGCGTCGGCCAGGCGAAAGCGAGCGGGCCAGGAAATGAACCGAATCCACGCTCGCGTGGAGAAGTTGTTGACTCGAATCGACCAACTCGAGCAGCGAGAGGACGACGTCTACCAGCGTGGGAGGGAAAGTGCCCACCAGAAGCGATACGCCCAACCGGAAACCACCATCCTTCTCGACGTGGAGTTCGAGTTGAAATGAGCACCGAAATCCTCGCCACCCCGTTCAAGTTGCTGCACACCTCCGATTGGCATCTCGGGAGGGGATTCCCGGGTTTTGGTAACCGCGGAGACACGCGGCTCGCTCATGCGCGGTTTCAAGCCGTAGATCGAATCCTGGGAGCGGCGGAAGCGCACGGGGTCAACGCTGTCCTCTGCGCGGGAGACGTGTTTCATGAAGCGACTCCGAGCGAAGAGGTTTGGCGGAAGCTGGTCGACCAGCTACGCAAGCGCCAGTGGTCGAACCGGGTGCTCGTCTTGCTCCCCGGCATGCATGATCCGCTCGTTCAGGGGTCGCCTTACTCCCGCGGACACCCCTTCCGAAGAGCCCTGCCGAGTTGGGTGCACGTGGTCGACCGGGAGCGGTTCGAGCTCCAACTTGGCGACCGTGCGACGCTGCATGCGGTGCCATGCCAGGCCCAAGCCAGTGAGCAGGACCCGACGGAGCTTCTGCCTGACCGCGAAGAGGGTGACCAAGGGTTACGAATCGGGCTCGTCCACGGGAGGGCAGAGGGCCTGGCCGGTTACGAGACGAATTTCCCTGTCTCACGAGAGGCCGCAGACCGACTCGGCTTCGACTACATCGCCCTCGGCGACGCTCATGACCGGGTCGTTCTAAACCCAGACTCTCCAGCCCCAATGGTGTATTCGGGCACGCCCGAGCTGACGTCGTTCGGAGAGCAATCCGCGGGAACGGTCTCCGTGGTGATGTTCGTCCGCGCTGGGCGAAAGCCACAGATCCAGGAGGAGCGTGTCTCGCGCTGGATCTGGCGAGAAGAGGAGTGCTTAAGCCTGGAGGACCTTCGTCGCCTGTGCCGAGACCCGAACTTGGCCAAGTCGGTCATCACGTTGCGATTGGCGTTCGGCGCGTCGCTGGTGGACTACGTGGAGGTCGAGTCGCTTCTTGAAATGCTCGAGGGCACGAAGACACGTCCTGGCAAGGCTGGGGTCATCAAGCTTGACTCCACCGGGCTTACGCTCACGACGTCCGCCGGGGACTTTGCGGCCGACCTGCCCGAGGTCCTGCAAGGGGTGGTTCAGCGACTCAAGGTTGCCGAGGGGGCGACGCAAGGCAAGGTCGCGACCCGGGCCTTGCTCCACCTGTTCCGAATTCTCAGGCAAGGAACTTGACGCCGTGGAGTTGATCCGACTGGCCGTTCGCCATTTCGCCGGAGTTCGCCTGGCCAAGGTCGAGTTTGGGCCAGGGCTCAACGTGCTCTACGGTCCCAATGACCTGGGAAAGTCGACGCTGGTGACCGCTATTCGAGCGGTGCTACTGCTCCCGATCGGGTCTCGTGGCCGCGATCCCTACCTCACGTGGAACGGCTCGGACCCTCCTCAAGTGGAGCTCGTGTTCCGCACGGACGCGCGGCGCTACTGGAAGGTCAAGAAGACCTTCGCCAGCGGGTCCAAGGGGCGAGCGACTTTGGAGTCCTCCCTGGACGGTGAGTCCTTCACCTTCGAGAGCAGCGACAGCAAGGGTGTCGACCGAAAACTGAGAGAAATTCTGCGGTGGGGCATTCCGGGGCCTGGCGGGCGCGGTGCACCCCGTGGTGTGCCTGAAACGTTCCTCACCTCTGCTCTCCTCGCCGATCAGGGAGCGGTTGCGGACCTCTTTGCCCGACGCCTGGGCGCATTTAGGGACACTTCGGATCGTGAAGTGTTGACCAACGCCCTCCAAGTGCTGGCCCAACCCGAGGAATTCACGCGTGCCCTCGAAATCGCGGAGGCTCGGACAGGAGAGGCATTCTCCAAGACGGGCCGGGAGCGAAGAGGAGGGCAGTCCCCCTTGGCGATTCTTCGGGAGCAGGTCGTCCATGCCGAACGGGAGGTCCACCTTGCTCTGGAGCAGTTCCAGCGGGGGGAGTCGGTCCGGACCCAGATCCAAGCGCTCGTGCAGCGGAGGGTGGGATTCAGAGCGCAAGTCGCCAAGGCCAGTGACCAGGCCAAGAACCTGCGGGAGAAGAAGGAAAAGGCAGACGCGTATCGGGAGCTTGCGGGGAAATGCCAACTCGCTCGGGAAAACCTGGACCGGATCGAGCAGGCCAAGAAGGCTCTACTTGATGCCAAGAAGCAACAAGCGGATCGAACCGAAGGCGTATCTGCCTCCGCCTTGCGTCTAAAGAACGCGGAGACCGGCGTCGAAGCAGCCGAGCAGGAGCGGGAGCAAGCTAGAGGCGCAGTAGAGCAGGCCAAGCTCCTCCCGGACCCGCAAGCGGAGGCCGAGAAACGCAGTCACGGACTGCTCGAGAAGGAGCGAGTGGCCCAAGCTCAGGTCAGTCGCGCGTCCGAGGTCGAAAGCCTGAGCGAGAAGGTCCGCGGAGCTCAGTCGGAGATCCAGTTGATCGAAGAAACTCTGCCCAGCGAACAAGAGACGATCGACCGCCTCGTGGCAGGGCAGCAGAGCACAACGCTAGACCTGGAGCGCTGGAGGGACCTGAACTCCTGGGCTCTCCTCCGAGACGAGACGGAGGTTCCCAAAAGATCGAAAGACCTCGCTCAGGCCTTGGCTCGAGCGCAAGCCGAACCCATGAGCGGCCACGCGACGGTCCTGGAGAACGTCGCGAGCTCGCTGACCGATCTGGCTCAGTTCGTCTCCGCGCGTGACCAGGCCCAACAGTCACTGGGACGAAGCCAGGAGGACATACCTCCCATGGAACGGGCGGTTCGGAAGGCCGTTGACGACCTCGAGAAGGCCATGCCCTCCGGCAGCCTCGAGACTGTCGACGCCGATCCCGGAACTGGTCTGGCCGGGCCACAGACTGAGGAGGGAGAACCAGCGCTGCGACCTCTGGCCGTACTGCGCGAACAGGTGCGGGAAGCCGAGCATGAGGTCCAAGCCTCGCAGGGCCTGCGAGAGCGTGAAGACGCGGTCCAGGTGCAGATTCAGGAGCTCGTTCAAAGGAAGGAAGACTTGCGAGCCCTCCTCGCTGCTGCAGAAAGCCACGCCTCAGGGTTGCAGCAGAGAAAAACCAAGGCCGATACCTATCGGAAGCTCGCAGAATCCCTCCAAGCAGCTCGCAAAAAGGCCGATCGAATCGGACAGGCCAAGAAGGCCCTGCTTTCTGCCCAAGAACAACGAACAGCTCGAGCCGAAGGCGTTGAAGCTGCCAACAAGCAGCTGAGAGACGCGGAGACCGACGTCGAGGCGGCCGAGCAGGAAAAGGACCAGGCTAGGGACGCGGCAGAGAAGACGAGGCTCCTTCCTGACCCGCAAGCCGAGGCCGAAAAGCGCAGTCGCGCATCGCTCGAAAGGGAGCGAACAGCGCGAGCCCAGATCGGTCGTGCGTCTGACGTCGATAGCCTGGAAGAGAAGGTTATTGGGGTTCAAGCAGACGTCCAGCAGATCGAAGAAGCCCTCCCAGGTGAAGAAGAGGCGATCGACAGACTTGTGGCAGCGCAGCAGAGCGCAAAGCTGAGTCTGGAACGCTGGCGGGACCTGAGCTCGTGGGCCCACCTCCAAGACGAGGCAGCCGTCCCCGAGCGGTCGAAAGACCTCGCTCGAATCTTGGCCCAAGCCCAGGCCGAACCCTCCAGCCAGCACGCGACGTTCCTGGAGAACGTTGCGAGCTCACTCAGCGATCTGGGTCAGCTCGTCCATGTCCGCGACCAAGCGCAACAGGCACTGGGCCGAGATCGTGAGGCCATTGCTCCTGCAGAACGGGCCGTTCAGAAGGCGGTCGACGACGTCGAGAGGGTTGGCGGCTCCGACAGCCTCAAGCCCAGGCTGGAAAAGCGCCTGCTGGAGCTCGAGGCAAGAGAGACTGCGCTTGTCCAACACGTCGAACGGCGCAAACGAGCGACCGGGGTGATCGAACGCGCCCAACAGCTCCAGCTCAGCGTAGTGGCCTTCGAAGCAGAGGAACTTGGACCTCTTCGCGTGAAGGAACTGGGGCAACGAGAGCAACTGGAAGAGCTTCGGAGAGAGCGCCAGACACTTCGCGAACTCCAGGCCTACCAAGACTGGGTTGAGGCGGCGTCCCGAGTGGAGGCAACTCAAGCCCAGATCGAGCGGCGGGGGGCGCTACGGGAGCAGGCTTCGGCCCTGCGAGCCGAGATCGCCTCGACAGATGGTGCCTCGGAGCACCTTCCCAACCTCGGTCAGCTTCCAGCCCTGCGAAGCCAACGAGAGACCATGCGCATGGCTGAGGCACGCGCGCAGAGCTCGGCTACCCCAGCCAGTGCCATTGGACCTGTGCAGGGAGGACTGCTGCTTGTCGGGGTGGTCCTGGGGCTGGGTGGGGGCGGCCTCGCCTTCTCCGCCGGCGCGCTGGAGATATATCCTCTGGTTGGCCTCGGACTCGGCCTTCTCCTGACGGTCGTCGCCGTCGTGCAGATCCTCCAGACTCGCCGCCAGGCGTCACGTCGAACCGACGAGGCGCTGAAAGAGGGGCGTCGCCAGGTTGACCAATGGCAGAGCGACGTCCAACCGATTCTTGCTGCCGCCGGGGTCGACACCCTGGAGCAGTTAGAGAAGCGCATTATCGAGTCCCAGGAGCAGAGCGCCCGAGCCAAAAAGGCCGAACACCAGGCAGCGGGGCTCGAGGAGCGGATTGACGGGCTGGTAGACCTAGACTCGCAGCTAGCGACCGCACAGGAACGCTCGTCGGACCTTGAGCGTGAAGTCCCTGACGACAGGCGACAAGCCCTGGAAGCTCTTGCCAAGGTAGGCCCGCCCCGACGGCAAGCGGCGGTCGCCTCGTCGTTGCGGCTGGTTGAGGAAGAGTTGGGGGAAACCTCGCTACTCCTGGCGAAGACCCAGGGTCAATTCGAGGCGCTCACCACAAAGGCGTCGGAGGCCGAGCTAGCGGCAGCACAGGAACGGAGCGTTGCGAGTCCGTGCCCTGACCCGGAAGAGGAGACCCAGGAAGAGCTGAGCGCCGAACGACTCGAGGTTCAGCAACAACTCGGGAACCTGGCGGCAACCGTAGAAGCCAGCAAGGCGCAGTCCCAAGAGTTGGTCCAGGAGAAACGGAAGGGCCTTGCTCAGGCCAAGGACTCTTTCGAGCAGGTACAAGGCGAGGCCGCGCGTGCAGAGACAGACCTCTCTTCATGCTGGGAAGGTCTGCGTGGCCTCCTGAAAGATCAGATATCCCGGGAGACCACAGGTCTTGAGGAAGTCCGAAAGCGAAGCCGACAGGCCTCGGTCGCTGTCGCGCAACGAAAGGGAGAACTCGACCGTCTGCAGCAGAACCTGAAGACGAGGCGAGAGTCACTCACCGAGGCCATGAGCAGTCTCGGTGCACCGACTCCTGCGGACCTGCGGAGCAAGGCCGAGGCCGACCTCGAGCAAGTCGGACTGCAGCGCGAGTTGGAAGCCAAGCGCCTGCGTGAGGCCAAGACCAAGAGAGCAGAGACTCAACTCGCTCAGGAGGCCGGACTTGAGAAGGCGACCCGGCGGCTGACTGATCGTCGGCGCATTCGCGAGGAGCTCGTCAAGGCGCACGACGAGCTCGTGTCCGGTCTGGCTACCGTCCAAGGCGAGCTCGGGACGCGAAGCGAGGAGTTCGACTCCGAGGAGCAATCCCAAGTCGTCTCCGAAGTGGCCGATCTCGAAACAAGGCTCAAGCCACTGACTCCGCGCCCTGAGCCTGTTCCAGAGGAACAGCTCAAAGAAGCCGGTCAGAGGCTCGAGCTCGCGGAGGCCGCCCTTCGCGCCGTCGAGGACCAACTCCAACGCAAGGATGGAGCGCTGGGGCAGGTTGGCGGTGACGCTGCCAAGGAGCGCTGGCGAAAGCAGCGAGAGGCCTTGCAGCAGCTACAGGAACGTCTGCGCGAGTTGGAGTCGCAGTATCAGAAGGCTCTGGCTCTAGCCAAGGAGGCTTTAGAAGGAGCGAAAAGTGCCCTGATTCAAGATCAGGCTCGGACAACGGAGGCGGAGCGCGAGCTCACTTCGTGCTGGCAACGTCTGCGCGACCTGCTGAAAGACCAGATCTCCTGTGAGACCACAGCTCTTGAGGAAGCGCGGGACCGGAGTCAGCAAGCAAGGGTCGCACTGGCACAGCGAAGGGGTGAACTCGAACGTCTGACGAAAGACCTAGGAACGAAGCGACAGGCAGTCACAGAGGCGATGAACAACCTCGGTGCGGATACCCCCGAGGCCCTTCGCGCCGGGGCGGAAGCTGATCTTCGACAGATCGGCCTGCAGCACGAGCAGGAGTCGAAGCGACTGCAAGAAGACAAGGCCAGGAGAGCAGAGGCTCAACTCGCTCGAGAAGCTGAACTCCAGAAGGCAACACAGCGACTGACTGACCGTCGACGCCTCCGCGAGGAGTTCGACAACGCGCACAAGGAACTCGTGTCGGGCCTGGACACCGTTCAAGGAGAGCTTGGGCCGCGAAGTGAGGAGTTCGATCCCGAGGAGCTATCCCGAGCCACCTCCGAAGTTGCGGGCCTTCAAGCCAAACTCGAGAAGACTCCAGCCCTCCAGCCCGTGACCGAGGAACAGCTCGGAGAAGCAGGTCGAAGGCTAGAGCAGACGGAGACGGCACTCCGCGACGTCGAGGACCAGCTCCAACACGAGAAGGGAGGGCTGGCTCAGGTTGGCGGTGACGCTGCGAAGGAGCGCTGGGAGGAACGGCGGGAAGTGAAGTTGCAGCTTGAGGAGCGAGAGCGGGACATGGAACTGAACTACGGAGGCTGGCAACTGTTGCTCGAGTCGCTGCGCGAGGCGGAGAGCCAAGAGGCCGATTTCTTGGGCAAAGCTCTGGTTCCCTTGGTCGAAGGCAGATTCTCTCAACTCACGAATGGACGCTACGGAGGGCTATCGCTCGGCCCGGACCTGGACACGGACGGGATCGTCGTGGGTGGGAACAAGAGGGCCGTCAATGCGCTTTCTGTAGGAACGCGAGAGCAACTGGCCACTCTCTTCCGACTGGCCCTGGCGGAGCGGCTGGAGTCAACTCTGCTGCTGGACGATCAGCTGGTCCAGAGCGACTCCGAACGGATGAGATGGTTCAAGAAGCAGCTGCGCGACTCGTGTCAGAAACACCAGGTCATTGTCGTCACCTGTAGGCCCGAGGACTACCTCGAAGCGTCGGAGTCTCCAGACTCCGGCAGGGACAGCTACCAGAGCGAGGACGGGCGGGTGCGGTCGGTGAACCTGGTCCGACGTATCGAGCGAGCCACCGGATAATCCAAGCTTCGAGCCAGAGGCCAGCTCACACTCCCAGCTCAGCCGGTTTCACAACTTCGGCTGCGTCGCCGAGCTACCGAATCCACGGAAGGTTCACCGAGACGAATTTCGCCTCCGCGGCCCGCTACCGGTTTCCTTGGACGGAGAAGCCGGCCGTCGAGACGAGCCTCTACTGCGCGAGTTGGCAGCACAGCCACCAGGAGACAAGTGCTGGCTAGCTTCGAACGGCCCAGCGTTGATCGCCTGGGCCGTAGCGGAGCGTCCCGGCGCCGCTTCGGTTCAAGCGCGTAGGAGTCTGAAATGAGCCTAGACCAGATCGACAACGAAGCCTGGCGACGCCAGCAACTGCAGCGACAGCTACGGCTGCTTCAGCGTGAGCGCATTCGAGGGTGGGGGAGACAGAGGGAGGAGCGACCGGCGCTCTTCGAGGAAATCGGAAGCACCCACCACGAACTGGGAGACTCGGAACATGCGCTCGGGAACTGGGAGCGGGGCATGCACTTCATGGCCCCTTCTCCCGAACTCGAGGCGCGAATGGCAGCTCAAGGTCTCTACGCTGCGGGTGTCCTGGCGCCTGGTCCGATCGCCCGCTGCTGGGCTGCGGTCTACGCCCACCTCAAGGAGGACGACCTGGCACGTCGCAACGGCGTCTTGCCCTCGCGGCGCGCAAAGGCCAAGGCAGCCCTCCACGAGCTCCTCTTGCGTGAGCGGGGCATGGACCCTGGCTACCGACTCCTCTGCAGCTATGCGGGGATCGAGCCCAAGCCGGAAGACCCGCGCGGCACGGCCTCCAGCCGGCGCGAGTCAAAGCGCTCGCGTCAGTTGGCAGGCTCTCCTCCTCGAGAGCCCCAACTGCCCTCGAGTTCTCGCAGGCCCCGCGCCCGGTTGGCGAGAGGGCTGGTCCAACTCACTGACGCCCTGAGCGTCTCGAGTCAGCCATTGGCGGCGCTTCACCTCCTCGCTAGCCTCCACTCCTCCGAAGAGCGCGAAGACCTCCTCGCTCCCGAGCAGGTATCGGCTCTGGAGCGCTTGAGTGAGACCCCCTGCCTCGATCCGGCCATGGAGGCGCAGCGCCGCTGCCTCGCAGGTGCCGCCGCCCACCTCGGTCGTTCCCTTCGGCAGCCAGACCGCGAGGCGATCGCCAAGGTGCGGGCTGGCCTCGACTCCCTGGTGGACGCTGTGCTCAGGGCTCCTGCTGACGCAAGCCCAGCTCCCCGGCACCTGGCCGAAGCCCTCGACTGGCTTCAAGCCCACGCGGGATCCAATCGCGAAATCGAGCAGGAAGTGTGCCGGGTGTATCAAGCCCTGAGCAAGGCGCTCCCCAGGCACCGCTTGGCCGTGGTGGGCCTGGGGAAGAACGCCAGCCGACTCTTGGGCGCTGAAGACCTGATCGCGCTGGTCGCTTCCGACCCCGCGAGCCTCTCGCTTGGTGACTGGGAAGCGCTCACGACGCTCCTCGAGGAGCGGGGAGGCGGCCTCCCCGAGCCCTTCGCACGCTCTGCACGCCAGGCGCTATTCTCGGCCGCGACCGAGATCTGCGAGTTCACCCTCCCCCTCCTCACCAGCCTCCTTCGCGGCGGTGGTGTGATCGCGGAGTCGCTCCGCTCCGAGGCCCTGCGTTGGGCGCCCTATGCTGCTGCTTGGGTCGACCTAGCTCAGGTCCAACTCCACGTTGAGCGTCGCTCCCCCTTAGCCTTGGACGCCTTCGATCTCCTCCGCCACAGGGTCGAAGGCTCCCTTACAGGCTTCAAGGCGATGCGGATCCTCACACGCCTCTTGGACTGCGTTGCGCACCTCCCCCCGACCGCCGGGTTCCATGCGCGCCTGGAGGAGACCCTCCTCAATGGACTCGAGCGCCCGGGCTGCGCGGGGGGGGGCTCGGGGGCTAACGAATTCGTGGCCAACGAATACGCCTCCGCCCTGGTCCGAGCTGCCGAGAAACGCGCCCACTCCCTGCCCGACGAGCGATCTCGTTCGCTGCTGCGGATCGAAGGCTGCGTCCGCTACGCTCTCGCTCGGCTCGATCGCCTCGAGCCGGCACCCTTCTGGTTCGAGACGGTCGCTGCGGGGCTGGAGGGTCTGGAGCGCTGCGGCGCGCAGGAGGCCTCACTCGTCGCGAGCGCCGCCCGAATCGCCGCCGGCCTCCTCAAGCGAGGGGGGAGCTTCGCTCACGCAGGTGGCCACCTTGCTCTCACGCTAGCGGCCCTCCGCGACCAGCGCTGGGCCAAGTCCGTCGCCAAGCTGGAAGACTGCGATCTTGAGGACTTCGACCTTCGCGAGCTCGTTCTCTTCGGGGCTGATCAAGCTGGCCAGGCGCCTTTCAACCTGGGCGCTCAGTGCGCGATTCCGGTGGCCAAGCTCGCGCAGAGCTACGCTTCGGCAGGGGTCGATCTCAAGGGGGACGGGCCTGAGTTGGTCCTTCGCCTGGCAGCTCTCCTCAAGCCCAGCGGGCACCACTTCGCCTGGTAGCTCCCCCGAAGCTTGGCGAGCTCTAGCCGCTCGCCAACCACGCGGCTTGAGACCTCCGGGCAGGTCTCGAGCTGGGCACTCTCCTCTTTCCGAGTTTCCGCAACCCGAGGTGTTCGATGCCCCAAGCTGACAAGTGGGTCCCTGAGGACGGAGACGACACCTGGTGGCCCGACCCTGATCGGCCTCTATCCAGCTACGCAGACGCGGAGCTGCGATTTCTTCCGATCTATCGGCGGGTCCGCTCTCTGCTTCCAAATCCCACGGACGCCGAAACGCTTTCAGGCTGCCGCACCATGATCGCTGGCTATCTCGAGCCCGACGAAGGCGCAGCGGAGGTCGCCGCAGCGAACGAACCCAGGCCCACGAGTTCAGGAGTTCAAGGTTCCGCCTTGAAGGTCGCGCGGGTCTGGCTAATCACTTCGCATCCGAGAGGCGCGGACTCCGCCTACACGGCTGTCTCGCCCAGAGACGCCATGGATCAGGCCGAGCACCTGATCGAGGGCTGGGCGGCAGAGCTCGCCTATTGGAAACGCAAGCGATCCAAGGGCGAGACCTTCCGCATCATCTACCTCGGGGAGAACACCGCGACTTCCTTTGACTGGAGGCTGAGCATCGGCTGGCGTTCGGGGCAGACCTTTGAACACGAACACGAGTTCTCACCCGACGACTACTCTCGCGTTCCCGGTTGCCCACCCAGCTAGACGACTTCGATCGCTCGTTCTGCCAGCAGGCAGCAACCCGCCAGGAGAGCTCACTCCCTCAAGCGTCGCGAGGGTCGAGCCGCGCTCTCTCCTCGCCCACCCAGCCCCCCACCCATCCAGCGCAGAACGCCTGGCCTCTTAGCCGCCCTCGAGCGGCGCGGGCTGAGTTCTGGCCTACACAACTCGCGTCAGGATCCCGAGGTCCAGGCGTCCAACCCGATAGACACCCTAGGAAGACGCCCTTGACCCTCACCTCTCTTTCACTTCTCTCCCTTTCGGCCCCCAGAACAGAGCGCGACCCACCCTCGGACCTCGGCGAGACGATCGACGCCTCGCTGGAGGAGGCCTTCCTCGATTTGGGGATCGTCGGCTTCGGCGGGGTCGCGCTCCC
>JAESQQ010000781.1 GCA_016765095.1 Planctomycetota bacterium
CTCCCCTACGAAAGCAATGGGGTGTACCGCAACTTGTGGTGGCAGCACTAGTCAGGCGGAGTCTGCCGGTCCGTTCCTGAGTGGATCTTTCGCATGTGTCGATCGAGTCGATGCTCGGGGACGGAGACCTCACAGATCGGACACGGTGCAAAGGCCCAGGTCGCGGCCTTCGCCGCGTGCCTGGCTTCCTTGTCGGTTCGCGACGCTTCAGCCGTCTGCGTCGCCTTCGAGGCGGCGGCTTCCAAGGCCGCCTGGCAGCCCGCGCACGAGGGCGCCTTGGAGAAGTGGGCCTTCTTCGCCTCCACGCCGCAGAGCGGTTTTCCGTCCGGCCCCTTGGCGTGCTTTCCTTTGACCCTGTTCTTTTTCTTCTGGACCCTCCCCGCCTGCAACGACTGGACCGACCGGCACTGTGAGCAAGTCGGTGGGTCGGCGAACCTCACCTCCTGGGGCTGGGCGCCACAGAGAGGTTGGCCCTCAGGCCCGGGAGCATGTCCGTGGCCTGGTCCAGTCCTCTTGCGCTGGCGGGGCTTGTGCTCGGCTTGGTCGTGGTTCTCTTGCATGGGAAGTCAGCGGGGTCTGGGTTGCGGCTCGTGGTGCGGGGACTGTAGCCGACCGGGTCCTGGTCCCAAACGTCCGCCGAGGTGAGCAGGCTCTGGGCAGGGCAAAGAGGCGGCCCGCAACGCCCGGTTGCTATGCTCCGCGCCGCGTCTGGAGACGAGTGTGAGCAAGACGATCGAAGTGTTCGACGGGTGGGCCGAGCGTGGGCGGGCCGAAGGAATGGAGGCCGGGCACAAGCCCCGGGCTCAGGCGGCCCTGGACGCGATCCCCCTGGAGTCGGGGCAGCGAGTCTTGGATCTGGGCTGCGGAAACGGGTGGGCCGCGCGTTGGCTGCGCGAGCAGACCGGTCCTGGCGGCTCGGCCGTCGGTGTCGACGCGGCTCCGCTCATGATCGAGCGGGCCCGAGCTCAGTCCGAGGGAGTCGCGGGGGTCGCGTTCGAGGTGGCGCTCTTCGAGGCGCTGCCCTGGGGCGCGGCGGAGTTCGACCACGCCTTTAGCTTCGAGGCGCTCTACTACGCGGTCGATCTCCCGCTGGCCTTGCGCGAGATCCAGCGCGTGCTCAAGCCAGGTGGCACGCTGACGATCGGCACGGACTTCTACGAAGAGAACCCGCACTGCCACGGCTGGCCCGACATGATGCAGATCCCCATGCAGCTCATGGCTGAGCAGGGCTGGATCGAGGCTCTCGAGACCGCGGGGTTCAAGGTCGAGAAGACGTTTCGCTGCCTCGACTCGCGGCCTGTCGATCCGGAGTGGCCTGCAGAGAAGCAGGCCAGCGAGCACGAGTTCCGGACCAAGATCGGGTCCCTGGCGCTCTGCGCGGTGTCGGTTCAGAGCGACTAGGGACCAGCCTCCGTCGATCGGCAACGGGTATCGCGGATTCCACTAGGCTCTCGGGGTGAACACTCCTGACCCGACCACCCCGATCCAACTCTTCTCGGTCACCCACAGCCTCGACGAGCAGGTCTCAATCTTTGAGGAGCTGCTCGGTGACCCTCAGGCCTTGATCGCGGCCGCCGAGAAGGAGCACGAGCTGATCGTCGCTCCGCCAGACCTCGCGGCCTTGATTCACCCAGACCGCGGGGCGGATCGCGTTCAGGTGGGGCACACCATGGAGGAGGTCCGAGTCGCCTTGGGTGAGCCCCATGACGTGACCGACTTTGAAGCTATGGGTCTTGAGGTGGGCCTTGAGGACTGCGGATTCGGGGTCACCTGGCACTACGAGCCGCTCGGAGTCGAGATCGAGTTCCAGCAGGGTCTGGTCGCGCGTCTGGCGTTCCACAGCGGGACCTATCGGGGCGGACTGATCCCCCGCTCATGGCAGCGCTGGGAGGGAGACCTGGCGCCGGACATGAGCCTCGAGACCCTCAGCGAAGAGGAGCTCGAGGTTCGGTTTGGGGCGCCGCTCAACGCCTACGACTGCGATCCGGAGTTGGCCGAAGTCATGGACGAAGAGCCGGTCCGGCGGGTGATCTACGCGGGCTGGACCTTCGAGTTTCTCCTCGACGGCCGCCTGCAATCCGTCATGGTCCCGGCTGCGACGGTCTCGACCCCGACGGCGCCGCCGGGTGAGACCTCTCCGGAGGACAAGGAGGGAGGTGACACGTGGTCGACTTGATTCGCTATCACGATCCCGAACTCGAAGCGCTCCGCTACGAGATTCAGGCCCTCGAGCGTCAAGTCCGCGAGGCCGCCCAAGAGAAGGTCGGAATGCTCGAGCTCATGTCCGACTTCTGCCGGCGCCAGTTCCAAGCGCTCGGAAGCCTGACGACAAAGCTCCTCCTAAAGACCTTGGCCAAGCTCCGGGCCCAACTGGCCGAGCACTTCGACGAGCACCTCGAGGCACGGATCGAGCGAACCGAGCAGCAGCTCGAGGCCTTCCGCCAAGAGTCGGGTGGACAGCACCGCTTCTCCTCGCTCCTGATCGCGAACCTCGACGAGGAACAGGAGCAAATGCTCCGCGAGACCTTCCGTGCCGCCCTTCGCATTTGTCACCCCGACGCGGCCCCTCCGGCGCTTAAGGAGCGAGCCGAGACGATCACCAAGGCCCTCGTCTCGGCCTATCGGCTCAAGAACCTGCTCGCGGTCCAGGACATACACCTCCAGCTGACCCTTGAAGGGCTGAGCGGCACGGAGGTCGCGACCCATGGCGCGCGGAAGCTCCTCGGGCTGCGTCGCGAGGCTCTCCTGGGGCGCCTCGCGCAGGAGCGCAGCTTCATTGCGACTCTCAAGGAGGCCAAGTCCTATCGGACCGCGAGCGGGATCGAGGACTGGGAGGTCTACTTCAGCGCCGCGCGCGAAGCCCTCGAGCGAAAGCTCGCCGCGTTTGCGAACGAGGAGGCGTCGTAGCGTATCTCCGGGTTCGTTAGCGTCCAGCCTTGCTGTCCTCCTCCGGCTCGCCGGGTGCTTTGCGCGTGCCAAGGGTGCGCAGGACCCAGGCCACTCGGGTGCCGCCGACCTTCATGATTTGCCCGTGCTTGAGTGTGGCAGCCTGCTCGGGCGAGAGGAACACGTAGGAACCCAGGCGCAGGAGCGCCTTGCGGAGCGGGGCCGCTTGCGGAGCGACGTCCTTGGCAAGGAGAGCACGCGCCGAAAGGGCTACGGCCTGGGCATAAACACCGGCGGGCCCGGATCGTGTCAAGAAGCGACGAACGACCGCGCTCAGCCGGTTGGACTCGCGCTCGGTCTTGGCTCCGAGGTCGCGGGTGTGCTTGTTGGGTTCGCCGATTCCGACCGGGGCCTGGAGCGAGGTCAGCGTCTTGCCGTTCCAGACCTCGAGCCGGACGAATCCGCTAATCATGACGGGCCTGACCGGGCGTTGCTTGAAGCTCTCCTGAGCGAGGCCGCTCTTGCGCAGCGCGCGGACGAGGTCAGCCAGCTCCTTCGCCGGCACGCGCCCGCTGAAGTGATAGGCCTCGGTCCGAGGGCCTCCGGGGACCGCGACCTCCTCGACGTGGCCGTCGCTCCAAAGCGTGAGTGTCGTGCCTCCGCCCTGATAGCTGACTTGGTGGCGGGCCTCGATATGGAGGTCTCCGGCGGCAGCCGTCGAGGCGAGTGACGAGACGAGAAACAGGGCGCAGGCGAGAGAGAACTTCATGATTCCTCCAAGGGTTTCGGTGGCTACGACGGGCCGGGGGAGCCTGCGGTTCCAGACGTTCTTCTTGGATCTGAACGCGGTCTCGACCCCGAATGAGCCGGGCCTATCGGGTATTGGGGAGGTCCTCTTCTGTCGTTACAAGCCCGCTCTAACTCACGCCGCAGGGACGCAAACCCAGGCACGACTCAGAGGCGGGATCGCCTCACCTTTTCTGAGGGCTCCCTCAGGTCTTGAACGATCCACTCGTTCACGAGCCCCGAGCCAACGCTCCTCGCTCCGCCACGGCCTTGCTATCGTTGGGCGCGTGAGAGGCGCCAACAGGCCTCGGGAAGGGAGAGGGCGAACAGCGGCAATGAGCGACCAGCGACTCCCGAGAGCAGAGCCCCCCCGCGCTCCCCTCACCAACGTGTTCATTGACCACTCGCGCGAGGCGCTGAGAGCTCGGTTCGCAGCCGAAGGGATCTCGCCGCACTGGGCGGAGCAGGTCTTCTCCTGGATCTATCGCCGTGGTGTCTACGACCTCTCGGCCATGGAGGACTTGCCTCAGGATCTGCGCGAGCGACTCGCGGGTTCGTGGTCCTTCCGCACCTTGGAGACAAAGGAGGTTCAGCGCTCCGTCGACGGGACCCGCAAGCTCTTGCTCTCGTGTTGGGACGGCGAAGTCGTCGAGGCGGTCCTGATCCCCGAAGCCCGGCGCACGACGCTTTGTGTCTCGACCCAAGTCGGCTGCGCGTTGGCCTGTTCGTTTTGCGCGACGGGCGCGCTTGGCTTCACGCGAAACCTCAGCGCTGGCGAGATCGTGGATCAGGTTCTCTGCGCAGGAGAATCGCTCGAGCCGGGCGAGACGCTGACCAACGTGGTCTTCATGGGAATGGGCGAGCCCCTCCTGAATCTGCCTGCGGTGCACGAGGCGATTCGGGTCATGACGGATCAGCGAGGGTTGGCGCTAGCTCCGCGTCGGATCACCGTCTCCACCTCGGGGGTCATTCCGAAGATCCGACCCTTGCTGGAGATCGGGTCGATCAACCTGGCGGTTTCGCTGCACGCGACCACCGACGAAGTGCGAGATCACCTCGTCCCGCTCAACAAGCGGTATTCGCTCCAGGCGCTCATGAGCGCTCTTCGCGCTGAGGAACGGCTCTCCCGCAAGCGACCCGTGTTCTTCGAATACACCTTGATCGAGGGGGTCAACGACTCCTTGGAGGACGCCCGTCGACTCCCCGAGTTGCTGAAGGGGATTCCCTCGAAGCTGAACCTGATCCCCATGAACCCCCACAGCGCCTCCGACTACCGTCCTCCGACGACTGAGGTCTGTGACGCGTTCGCGGCTGAAGTCCACGCCGCTGGCGTGCGCGTCATGCTGCGCAAGAACAGAGGGCGAGATATCAGCGCCGCCTGTGGCCAGCTCGCGCGACGAAGCGGCGCCGCCCAGCCGGGCGCGTCCTTGGCGCGAAGCGGCGCGGCGTCGCGCTAGACTCGTCTCGTGTCCGAACCACTCAACACCCAGAACGCCCTCAACCTGTGCGAATTCGGGTCGTAGGCAACCTAAGCAAGCGAGGGCGCTGTGCCTTCTGCCACGATCAAATCGACGCTGTTGGGCAGAAGTGCGCCAGCTGTAAGACGCAGCTCCACCTGGATTGCTGGCGAGAAGTAAAGACTTGCCCGACCGCTGGGTGCGGCGCCAAGCCCCCGCGATCGAGTTCGCGGGGAGCCCCGCGCCGTCACGCCTCTCCGCGGGCGCGCCGCGGTGGGCGAGAGCACGTCAGCAGCGACGAAGACTTGATCGCCTGGGCCGAGGAGTCCTCGCGGGGGGGACGCGAAGTCGGACTCTGGACGCGAATCGAGACTTACTTCCGAATGCTGCTGAGCCTCGTGGCCAATGTTGGATTCCTGATCTTCGCCGGCTTCATTGCCTTTCAAGTGATCTCCGGCTTCGGGTCCGGCAAGGCGCAGTTCTCCTTCTGGGGAGCGGCCGGGGCTGTGACCCTGGCAATGCTCGCCTGTCTCGCGATCGCGTGGCTCGTGCGCTGGCCGGGCGTGTGGATCGAAATCGGACGCCTCCTCAGCGACGCCGAGCCCAAGCCCATGCGAATGCGGGTTTGGGTCAAGGGGTCGGGAAAGGGGGCCACGACGCAGGCCGAGTTCCGGAGCGTGAAGGGCCCCAGAATGGTCAAAGAGATCGACCTCGGCGGCGTCCTTCCGCCTTGTTGGCTGCGGAACCACTGCGCTCGCAAGCCGGTCCTCGTGTATGGCTTCGAAGACGGTGAGCCGCCTTTCTTGATTGAGGAACCCTCGGGGCGACTCGCCTTCGTCGCACCCTAGGACCCCACCCTTCGCTCACCGATCGCACCGTCTGCGATCGCGCCGCGCGACTTAGTTGGCGCTCGAGGTATCGTGCGCGAACTCAGGAGGACGCGTGAGACACGCGAACTCAGGAGGACGCGTGAGACAATCGGGCGACCTGGATCCCTATCAGGTCAGCGAAGCCATGGCGGCCGAGGAGAGGAAGCCTCGGCGTCTCGGCTGCTGTGCCTACCTCGCAGCGGGTGCCGTGATTTTGGCCCTGCTAGTCGTCTACGGCGTCTATCGCGCTATCCTCAGGGCCGACGAGGTCAGCTGCGCGGGTCGCCTCCATGAGATTCAGGTGGCCGCGACTCTATACGCCGAAGACGAGGGAAGCTATCCATACGTCGGTGGAGACTGGGACGCGACGATTGAGGTCCTGGTCAAGGCGGGATACCTCGGACGCGGCGTCAGCTGCCCGAGCCGAGACGGCCCGGGCGGCTACGAGGGCTTCAAGGCGCCCTTCCCTAGGGACACCACGGGCGTCTTGATCGCGTGGGACGTGAACCCGCACGGATACAAGCCAAAGCGGAGGCTCGCTTCCTCCGCCGGGGTCTACGGCTACTCCGAGCTGGAATTCAAGAAGGCCATGGCGAAGCACGAGCGCGACGTCGCACGCGTGCTCGCCGGGCGTGCGCCGTCGCCGTCGTTGCCGGCCCCGCCAGCCGCCAGCCCTGTGCGCTAAGGAGCGAGGCGCCGGTCGAGGGACCTAGCGAGGGCGAGGGGGGCGAGGTGACGCTTTCTCTTCGAGGATTTCGACACGCTCCGCGCTGACACGCGCGCGGACGGTGTAGCGAGCGAAGGCACGATCGGGCCTGGGTGTGTCCAGGACTCGTCCCGTCACCCGGAGCGTGAAGACCTGACCCTTCTGCTTGAGGAGCACGACTTCATAGACTGCGACGCTGCCGCTAAAGCCGTTGCCGACCTCGCCGACGTATCTGGCTTGCGGCTCCCGACCCTCAGCGACGCTCCGGCGGAGCTCGGCCAAGGCTCGGTCGCGGCCTGCCCGAGCCATGAGCTGGGCATTCAGCGCGTCCTGCTGACTCCAGTTTTCCCTCTTGATCACCAGGATCCGGTTGGCTTCGGTCCGATAGGCGTCGAACCCAGACGAGGTGCTGACGAGCAGCAGGGCACCTCCGACGAGGAACAGCGCGTAGAGGCCCGCGCACCCGAGTTCGAGTTTGCCCACGCGAGGGGTCTTGGACTCGCTCATCGGCGGACCTGCGTCATGAAGGTCGCAATCGGGAGGTTGCTCTCGGGCACGAACTCTCTCCCGAGAGGGTCAGCGGCGGGGGCGGGGTCGAAGCCACGAAACACGGAGACGACCAGCTGATAGAGCTCGTCGCAGAACTCGTCGTCTTGGCCGATTCGAGTCCGGAACGCCGAGTCGGAGTTCCTGAGCGGCCTGAACGAGTCCTTGTTGGTGTCCAAGCGGGACCGCATGAGCGAGATCGAATAGCTGTAAGCCTCTCCGCTACCACCGGCAGCGAGCACGGCTGGAGCCCGGAGCACAGGGACACCCTCGATCGAGACAGGCCGCGGATCCCCGGCGGCGTCGAGCCAGTCGGGCGTTGGCTGACCCGGGGCCAGATCGAGCGCTTCCGGATCGAGCCCGCCCGCGACCCCGGTCGGAAAGAGGAGCCTCGGCTCGCGCTCAGAGGCCGTGTTCCCAGCGGGCCCCCAGGGCAACACGAGACAGCCGGAGTGCGCGCGGGCCTTCGCGTAGGGGGGGAGCGTCGCGGGGGCGGACTGATCGACGCCGGGGCCTGTGTAGATCACGTAGGCCCGGAGCTCGCCGTCGGGCCCCTTGAAGGTTCCGACTCCGCGCGCGAACGCTTCGCGGAGGGCGACCTCGACTTCGAGCGCGATCTCTGCGGTGCGGCCCGGAATCGGGTCTCGCGCGGGGAGGGGCGCGACTTTCGCGACGGCCGAGAGCGGAATCGCGATCCCGATCGTGAGCGCCGCGACGAGTAGGGCGAGCAGACAGAGCGAGACCGCAGCGACGAGCCGAGAGGCGAGGTGCTTGCCTGCGATCCCGAGACCAACGACAACGCCGGCGCTCACGAGCCCAAGCAGCAAGCACACCACGGGCAAGCGCGCTTCGAGGGCCAGGTTGCTGATCGCCGGCAGGGGGAGCCCGACCTCCATAAAGAAGCGCTGCACGTCGGGGAAGCTCAACTTCCAGAGGATTATCGAAGAGAACCCTAGGGCGCCGCCGAGGACGAGCAGAGCCCCGGCCAGAATCGACCCTATGGGGAGCCCTCCTGGCGGCGGCGTGTCCTCCGCCGTTTCCGCCGTCTCCGCCGTCTCCGTGTCGTCCATGGGGGCCTCCGGGTCGGGCCTAGCGGCCGACCGGCTTCCCGCCCTTGATCTTGCACCTGGCCGAGTCGAGCTCGAAGGGCGTCTTGCTGTGGAAGACCACGCCCTCGTGGTTGACCGCGAAGTGGCGCATGCCCTTGCTCGAATCGAGGGGGGACGCGACCGCCATCCAGAGGAACTCAGGGGCCGTGGAGCTGTGGCAGACCACGAACCGGTAGCCCTGCTTCTTCCCGCTCGCGAGCACCTTGTCGATCAGGTGTGTGGCGCCGAGCTCCCCGAGGCCCTGGGCGTAGTCGAGGATCCCGTCGCGCTCCTTGTCTCCCTCTCGGAACAGGGTCTGGGCGACGCTGATCGTCTTGAGCGCGCCGATCGCGGTCGCCTCGTTCCCGAGGATGCGGGCGCGCGGCGGCTTGGGTGCGTCGGGTCCCTTGGCGACGACTCCACCCATGTTGACTCGGCCAACGCCGTCCTTGCCCGCGACGACGAGGTCCTCCCATTTGTTTATGTAGGTCCGCAGCTCACGATCCTTGACTCCAGCGATCTCTTCGCTGAGTTGCTTGAGTGACGCCGTCGAGATCCGCTTCCTGGCGGCCTCGGTCATGAAGCCGCGAGCTGCATCGAGGTTCCGCGTCCTGAGCGCCACGACGAGCCCGACGGCGACCATGTTGCGAAGTTTGCGATCGAGAGGAGGAGGCGGCGCGTCGATCCGATTCAGTGAGAGGGTCCGGCCCTCGGTCTCAAGCGTCATTCCCTTGCCGTCAGGCGTGCCTGTGAAGGTCATGACCCCAGAGGGGCCGTCAATCCGGCCCTTGAGGGACTTGCCAGCGGTTCGGCCTATGACGGGGTAGGTCCCGGACCCGAGCTTGACGGTGCCCCGAAAGCCCCAGCTCTGCGAGCGACTCGACCACTCGGTCGGGACGAGCTTGAAGGTCGAGCCGTCTAGGCCCTTGTACCAGCCACGCCAAGCAGCGGCGGCGGGCGGGTTCTTGCTGAGCGGCTTGAAGCGGCTCCCGTCGCTCTGATCCTTGATCGCGAGGTAACTACCGCCTCGCTCGGTGGAGACGAGTTGCTTGGCTTCCTGCTCCGTGTAGGGGACGAACTCCACCGTCCCGTCGGCTTTGAGCACGTTCCAGCCAGCGTCGTGGTTCCCGGCTAGGGCGCCGGTCGTGACCCCGTCGCGGACTGCGCGGTCAGCGGCCAGGACGGTGGTCGAGCGGGTGTTGCTGTTGTGGCCGCGCCGGGTCAGCCCGTAGCTGAACTCGTGGGATTCGCTCCCCTTGGGGTCGTCCGCTGAGTCGAGCCAGGGGGCGGTCCGGGGGTTCGCGTTCGAGCCGCGATTCCAGTGCCACTTGCGCATGTTCTCAAGGATCTCGTTGTCCTTGATCTTGGGCGCATAGTCGTCGGAGGACGGGCAGATCCAGCCCTCGGGGTTGTCGTGGTAGCCGTAATAGACCAGGGCGCGGAGCTTGACCGCGGTGTGGTTGCTCTCGACTCCCCCGTCGAGCTGACGGATCGGCCCAACGTGGGGGTAGAACCGCTTGTCGTCCGCATACTGGATCTGCGCGAGGCCGATCTGACGAAGGTTGTTCGAGCACTTGAGCCGGCTCGCCCGTTGGCTCTGGGCCTCGAGGACGGGGGGCAAGAAGAGCGCGGCGCTGGCAATCAACGCGGCGAGGACAAAGAGGTTCCGGCGCATGGGGTTCCTTCCGATCGACCGGGATCCTCACCGATGGCAAGGGCCAGGACCAGACCTGCTCGCTGCGGGCGGAAGATTGGCGCGCTAAACGGAAGTTCGTGATTCTGAGCAGTTGCGCAGCACCGACACGTTCTCGCGTGGCGACCGAATCACGAATTCCGTTTCTAGAAGATTGAATCTAGTAAAGCGGAGCACGATTCTGACCGGGGTCGCC